>JADFMS010000021.1 GCA_022563775.1 Fidelibacterota bacterium
TATAAACATATATTTGAAAACACTAACGAGGGGCTATATCAAAGTTCTATTGATGGGAAGTTGATTACGGCAAATCCGGCATTAGTAAATATACTCGGCTATGACTCGCGCGAGGAGCTTTCGAAGCGAGATTTAAAAGAGAGTATATATTCGGGGATTGAAAACTGGGAGGAGTATCTTGATCTTCTGTTTGAGAATAAGAGTGTCTTGAACCATGAAATGCAATGCAAAAAACGGAACGGAGAGGAAATTATCGTAGTCAGTTCATCCAGATTAGTTACCGATGAATTTGGTGGAGAACCGTACATCGCGGGTAGTCTTTCGGACATCACCGAAAGGCGGAAGATTGAGAAGGAAAGGGAGACTTTCACCCGGGCTCTGAAAGAGAAAAACACTCAATTAAAAGAAGCGAACCGTCTTAAGGATGAATTCCTGGCAAATATGAGTCATGAACTGAGAACACCGCTTAATTCGATCATAGGTTTCTCAGAGGTTCTTATTGACGGATTATCCGGAGAATTGAACGAGGAACAAACCGAATTTATGAATAATATTCGCTCAAGCGGTATGCATCTGCTCGAGCTGATTAACAACATATTGGATTTAAGTAAGATTCGTGCGGGCATGATGACGATTAGCCCCTCAGCTGTCGATCTGGTCTCCTTGAGCAGGGAGGTATGCGGCACATTCATTCCGCAGGCGACTCAAAAACAGATATCATGTACATCAGACTTACCGGATTACGAATTAGTCGCAATTCTGGACCCATTAAAAATCAAGCAGGTTCTGATAAATATTATGGGTAACGCATTTAAGTTTTCTAATGAAAAAGGAAAAGTAAAACTTACGGTTAAAGAAATCATGATATCCGATTGGGATAAAAGAGAGATGACACAAGCCAAACCCGGTGAAGGAAACGCCGTAGCAATTTTGGTGGAAGATACCGGTATCGGGATAAAAAATGAAGACGTTAACATCATTTTTGATGAGTTCAGGCAAATAGACGGCTCTTATACGAGAGAGACAGGAGGTTCAGGTTTGGGTTTACCTATTTCGAAAAAATTCATTCTGCTCCACGGAGGAAAAATATGGGCAGAAAGTGAACCTGGTACCGGCACATGTATAACAATCATTCTTCCCAAAGAGCCTTCAAAGCCGACAGATGAAGGATATTTACCCGGTTCAGCCGAAGGTGAAATAAAAATCGAGTCGGAAGCAGCAGCCTAAAATATGAGTGACCAAAAGAGTAAGGGATATTAATTGAAAATTTTAATTATTGAAGACAACACGGTAAGTCGAATGCTTCTGGCTAAGATATTATCGCATCACGGCGTGGAAGTTTTGGAGGCGGAGAACGGGAAGCGCGGTATCGAAATTGCAAAATCGAAGATGCCCAACCTGATACTTCTGGATCTACAGCTACCTGAAATCGACGGATATACCGTTGCAAAAATTCTTTGTGAGGATCAGAAGACCGCCGGCATCCCGGTTGTGGCAGTCTCAGCCAATGTCAGGGACGTTGATAAAAATAATGCGATAAACGCAGGTTGTGTAGGATTTATTGAAAAACCATTGAACACTCGCACATTTTATGAGAGCATCAAACAATATTTGAACTGATGAAGACGATACTGACAATAGACGATGATCCTGTAGTAAGAACCCTTGTTAAAAAGATTTTTGAGCAAGTCGGATTCAAGGTTATAACAGCTGCGGACGGCTTTGAAGGAATTCATTCCATTTTGACTCAGAAACCGGATCTAATATTTCTGGACATCATGATGCCCATCATAGACGGAATTGAAGTTTTGAAGAGAGTAAAGAAAATGCCGGAGGTAGCCGCTATTCCGATTATCATGTTCACAGCAGTTGCGGATAGTCAAAAAGTCGTTCAATCGTCCCAATTAGGCGCAGCGGATTATGTAATAAAACCGTTTCAGAGTTCTATACTGATTAAGAAAGTTCAAGAGGTATTGCTTAAATTTCAAACTAACGCTTCAGTTTGATTTAACAGGGTACGCCTTATCCCGTCCGATATTTTAGTAGTTTATTCATGAGGAAAATGGTTCCGCAAACGATAGGAATGAGGAAATATTTACCCCTTCGATTAACAATTCGAGCTATAGATTTTGAGGAATATCAAAAGAAATAAATCTGTAACCTATTGATTATAAACAAGTAACAATCGACGTTTATCAACGTCTCTATCTCTGGCATTATCTTTGCAAAACTCCATCGTAGTTATAGAAAATAGGATAATCGGATGGCAATAGGAATACACAAAGCAGCTGCCGGGATGGTCGCAGGTATGAGCCGGTTCGGGGCAATAGCAAATAACCTTGCGAATGCCGGAACCACCGGCTATAAGCGGGATTTACAGTTTCTTCGCTTACTCACTGACAAGCAGATTGAACTCAGCAGGCGAAAATCCCGGGGAGCGCCGGTCCAAACTTTTGTAGAAGACCAATATACCGATTTTTCCCAGGGGGAGTTATCAGAAACGGGGAACAGACTGGATATAGCTATCAGCGGTGAAGGTTTTTTTACACTTGAGACGCCCCGGGGAACGGCATATTCCAGGAACGGTTCATTCACCATAAATGAGGACCACTTTCTCGTTGACTATAACGGAAATATAGTTATGAGCGATTCCGGAGCAATATCTGTCAACGGTTCGGAAATAAATATAAACAGGAACGGGGAAATTGAAGTAGACGGAGGGAATGTCGGTAAGCTGAGGATAGTGACATTCAAGGATCTCACAAAACTTAGAAAAGCCGGGAACAGCCTATATATTCCTCTCGACGAGAGTGTAATCCCTGAAGTGCCGAGGAAATCCTATATCATTTCGCAAGGATACCTTGAAACATCAAACGTAAATCTCGTATCGGAAATGATTACGATGATAACGCTTGGAAAAGAGTTTGAAGCAAATCAAAAAATTATCCAGACAAACGATGAACTGATGCGGCTCGAAGCGCGGGAAATGGGAAGGGTTCGTTGACCGAGCAGATGAAAAGGGAACAATGGAGGCATGAAAATTGATTAGATCACTAAAAACAGCCGCTTCGGGGATGTACGCCCAGCAGCTATACGTGGATACAATAGCTAATAACCTCGCAAACGTTAACACGACTGCATATAAGAAAACGAAGTTAGAATTTCAGGATTTGCTCTACCATACTATCAAGGCGAGCGGAGTTGTGAAATCTAACGGTGTCGCAGATCCGACGAGTCTTCAAATAGGCTACGGAGTGAGACCTATCGCATCTCAAAAAATCTTTATTCAAGGTGAGATGGTTCAAACAGACAATCAGCTGGATCTGGCGATTCAGGGACGAGGTTTTTTCAGGTTATTAGACGAGAATGGAGAGGAGATATACACAAGAGACGGTTCATTCAAATTGTCGGGTGACGGTTCGATGGTGACGTCTCACGGTTATAAGATGGAACCGGAGATAATAATTCCTTCTGACGCTGTAACGATAACGGTTAATAAGAACGGAGTAATTTCCGTGATAGTCGAAGGTGATAACATGCCTTTGGAGATCGGTAAGATCGAGCTTACAAACTTTATTAACCCTGCCGGTCTGGAAAACCTCGGAGAGAACCTGTATCGTGAAACTTCCGCTTCGGGAGAACCTCTAATCAATTTCGGTTCAAACTTGCACATAGGAGTCCTTCACCAGGGTTTTCTTGAAACGTCTAACGTGAATGTGGTGGAAGAAATGGTGAATTTGATCGTCGCTCAGAGAGCGTACGAAATAAATTCCAAAGTTGTCAAAGCGGCAGAAGAGATGTTGACCACAGTTACAAATCTAAAGAGATAGCATTGAGAGTAATACTCTATAACAAGATATTACGGCTCTCGACGTTCTTTATATTCATTGCGTTGTGTAATCAGGATTCCTTCGCTCAGAGTATTCAACAGGAAGTGATACTCCTTGATAAGTCGTCCGTATCAGGAGAAAGGATATTTCTATCTGATATTACAGACTTATCGAATTTAGATGAGACTCTACGTTCAACTGTTGAGAACGTCCTGATAGGCGCATCACCGTTACCCGGAAGGTCGCGGGAGATAACGAAAGTTTTAGTCAAAACCCGACTCAAGAGGAAGAAACTGGATAAAAAGATATTCCTCACGGGGGCTGAAAGAGTTACCATAGAACGTGTCTACAACTCTATCTCCGGCGGTATGCTTTCGGAGATGCTGCGGCAATTCGTTCACGATAAGTTCACCGAGGTCGTAAAAAATCTTGAAGTAGAAATAATAAATCCCCCCAATGAGATTATCATGCCTACCGATAAAACCAATGTGTGGTTCGAAATTCCTTTAGGTAAAATTTCACGAGGTAGGTCTGTCATTCATGTGGTCGTCAATTCGGGGAACAACAGGACAAAAAAGATCCCTGTTTCAGTAATGGTACGCACGTTTCAGGACGTTCTGGTGAGTTCTCACCAGTTGTACCGAAATTCATCGATCGGCGCAGACGATGTAAGGATCGAGGTGAGGGAAACTACGAATTTAGGAAGAAAAAGGCAGATCAGCACTCTGGATGAGATAACGGATAAAATTCTCATCAGGGGTGTAAGCGCAAACAGAATTTTGAGAAATGACATGTTCAGAGTACCTCCTCTCGTAGCCCGCGGAGCACAGTTAAACCTGGTGGTAAAGACAAAAAATCTTGTCGTCCAAACGAAGGCTCTCGCCCGGCAGGAGGGTGGACTAAATCAGTATATTGAAGTACAGCCTCTACCGTCCGGAAAAACCATAATGGCAAAAATTATCGACAGCATGACTGTAATAGCAGAGTTATAGATAAGTAAGATGATAAGAAAAAACTCATTACTAATAATAATATTTCTGATAGCAATTTCGGCGTCGGAAGCAGAAAGTCAAGGCTTCCAGACATCACCGCATCACTCGCTGTATGCAGATCATAAAGCAAGGGAAATAGGCGACGTCATCACAATAATGATAATTGAATTTTCCGAAGCAGATAATCAAAGCTCGACGGCGACCTCAAAATCGGATGAGATTTCCGCATCCGCCGACGCAGGAACGGGCTCATTGAGTTTTCTTCCGGGTCTTTCTTTGGGCATGTCCACGAACAATGCCTTCAGCGGTCAGGGTTCGACGTCCCGCAGGGGCTCGCTAAGAGGGAAAATGACCGCCACGATAAAAGAAATATTGCCAAACGGCTATTTCAGGGTAGAGGGTAAGCGGGTGATAGAAATAAATCAGGATAAACAAGAGATGAAACTGACCGGAATTGTCAGACCAAGAGATATAAGATCAGACAACACAGTATTTTCATACAACATAGCGGAAGCTAATATCAAATATTCAGGAAAAGGCGCTGTGAATAGGGCTCACCGGATGGGGTATTTCCGGAGGATAATTAACTGGATATTTTAATGGTAAAAGTATGATATATAAAAAACTTATATCGGTTCTTTTTATCGTATCGCTGTTTAACTCAGTTCTGTTTGGTGCGTCTCGAATAAAAGATGTTGCAAGTATTACCGGGTTATCGAGTACGCCGCTGATAGGTTACGGGTTGATTACGGGTCTTGACGGATCCGGTGACAGGTCAAGCAGGAGCTCAGCCTTGACACTCCAGACTATTTCCAATATGCTCGAGCGGTTCGGGATAACCGTCGCTATGAAAGATTTGAGGTCACTGAACGTAGCCGCCGTAATGGTAACTGCCGATCTACCGCCGTTTGCAAAACCGGGCACCCGCATTGACGTCAGCCTGTCGAGTATCGGAGACGCAAGGAGCCTGCAGGGAGGCACTCTTCTACTTGCTCCTCTATTCAACACTACGGGTAAGTTTGTGGCTTACGCACAGGGACCTCTGTCAGTCGGTGGATACAACTTCGAAACGAGCAGTGGTGAAAGAGTACGTAAAAACCACACACTGGTGGGACGAATCCCCGGTGGTGGAAGAATCGAGGTTGACGTGGAATTTGAACTGGCAAACAACTGGGAGCTCTCCATAGTCTTACGAAACCCGGATTTTACATCGGCAACAACTTTGGCACGGGCGATAAACGACAGATTCTCAGCTGTTATCGCTAAGGCGAGGGACGCATCATCTATCTCGGTCACAGTCCCTGAAGAATATCGTCAAGATGGAGAGCTGGTAGAGTTCGTATCACTGGTAGAAATGCTTGAAATCGAGGTGGACCAGACCGCACGGGTGGTTATCAATGAACGAACGGGAACTATTGTTGTCGGCGAGAATGTGACGCTTTCCCAAGTCGTTGTAGCACACGGTAATCTCAGTATCGAGATTTCTACAGTACCTGTGATATCTCAACCGTCGCCATTTTCGCAAGGTCGAACAGTTGTAACCAGTTCAGCAAGCATCTCCGTTAGAGAGGAACCTGGAAAAACCGCTATGGTAATGCGTTCAGCAGCAAACGTGTCCGACATAGCAGCCACGCTAAACCTGTTGGGCGTATCTCCCAGAGACATTATTGCGATATTTCAGGCTATGAAGCAGGCGGGAGCGCTGCATGCCGAGTTGATAATAATGTAACGTAAAGATGAAGGTGAACGAAATAAATAAGGTGATATCCGGAGCCGTGAACAGAAGCGGTTTCGCCGACATAATAGCTAAACAGCGCTCGACGAACTTTACCGGAAATGATAGGGATCCCAAAGTTGAGGATGCCGCTAAAAAATTTGAAGGGATGTTTTTGGCTTATTTAATGAACGAAATGATGAAGAGTACGGGTGACGGATTTATGGGGAAGGGTTTGTCAGGAGATATTTTTAAGAGTTTATTTGCGCAGCAAATAAGCGAACAGTTATCGTCCGGCAGGGGGATGGGATTGTCGGACATGGTGTACGAATACTTTGAAAAGAACGGCATGACAGTGAGTGTTGATAAATCGTCGGAGGAAAAATGAGTAACCGGCTTACCGCGTTCATAGAAAGTCTAAAATCTGAAGTAGATGCGTACAAAACTCTTCATCAAGTGTTGGAAGATGAAAAAGAGGCTTTGATTAAATGGGATATCGATGCCGCTACTCTCATTCTATTTAAAAAAGACGAGATAGTGTCGGAAATACAGGAGTTAGAAAACGAACGAACTGCGAAGGCTCTAATGGTCGGGAAAGAATTATTTCCGGGAAGCCAAACCGGACAGCCGCCGACACTGAAGAAGATCATAGAGAATCTCGATGAGCCGATGGCGCATGACCTTGAAGAGTTCAGGAATGAACAGATAAAACTCGTCACAGAGGTAAGAAACCTCAACGCCAGGAACAGTCTCTTGATGAAGAGAACTGTAGAGCTCATATCCGGTAGTATCAACACGATGACGGGGGGCGAGGAAACTACTCCGTTCTACGATGATAAGGGGAATTACAGAAAAACTTCCACATCTGCGAAACTTATCGACGGAACTATCTGATGGGAAGTCTAACTGATATTCTTAATATTGCCAGGTCCGCCTTAGCTGCAAATCAGCAAGCGATGCAAGTATTGGGTCACAATATTGCCAATGCCGGAACGAGGGGGTATTCGGCACAGAAGGTAAATTTCACTTCTAATAGTCCGCTGAGAACTTCCCAGGGAATATTCGGCAGAGGAGTAAATTCTCAGAGTATAATAAGAGCAGAGGATAAATTTTTAACTCAGAGAATTCTATTCGAGAGCCAGTCTTTGGGTAAATGGACGGCAATCAAGAGAGCGGTAAGTGAAATTGAACTGAGTTTTTCCGATCCCGGCGAAAACGATCTCAGTGCGGCGATCACGAATTTTTTCAATGCTTTGGAAGAACTTTCAATTAACCCGGAAAACATAGCTTCAAGAACAAATCTCGTTCAGAGAGCGGAGTTCATGGTATCAAAATTCAATTCCATAGCAGAATTACTGGTCACCTCCCAGATCAACATCGACCGGGAAATTCGATCGGTTGCTCGACAGGTAAATGATCTCAGCGCGGGTATAGCAAATATAAACGAGCTGATCACAATATCTGAAGCAAGCGGAGATATGTCGAACGATCTCAGGGATAAACGGGACGTTATGTTAGCCGATTTAGCGGATCTGGTAAGCATTCGGGTAACGGAAAAAGAGAGTGGAGGAGTCATAGTCAGCCTCGATGGTAATCTGATAGTTGACGGCAACATAAAAAGAGAATTGGTTTTGACCCAAAAGGCATCCGGCGACAGGTCGATAACGAATATTACCGTAAAAGGAAGCTCCAATACTATAAAGTTTGAAGGGGGACGATTGGGAGGACTTCTTGAAGCACGGGACGATTATGTAGGGAGCTATCGCAGCAAGCTCGACTTGATGGCTAAAGACCTTTCAAACAAGGTCAACGAGATACACTCGAAGGGGTTTGACCTGGATGGAAATACCGGGATTAATTTTTTCAAATCCAACATAGAGTCGGCCAGGGATATGGCTCTCAGCAGCGATGTAAAGTCTGATGTCAGAAAAATCGCAGCTGCGGGAGGGTATGACTCGAACTCTGATGGAAATATAGACTTATCGAACGGACCCGGAGACAATTCAGTTATTAGATCTATCGCGGGATTAAGAAACAGCGTAATCGATTCAAAAGGGAAAAGCACTATATATGATTACTACGGGGATCTCCTGGGAGCGCTGGCATTCGATTCGAAACGTGCCGAAGATATGCAAGACATACAAAAAGCGTTGCTGAACCAGCTGATCAATATGAAAGAATCTAAGGTCGGTGTATCCCTGGATGAAGAGCTGGCGAAGATGATAATCTATCAAAATAACTATATCGCTGCAACCAGAATTATAAGCACCATAGAGAAAATGCTTAAAAGTGTGTTGGAGATGGCGGGGTGAACGTCATATCGAATCATCTCGGACAGTTAACTTTTGAAGAAGATCAGGTTATCCGGTTCGAGAATGGACTGTTAGGGTTTGAACAGCTAACCCAGTTCCTGTTGATGGATTTTAAAGAGATGTCTCCCTTCCAGTGGTTAATTTCCATAGAAGAGCCCATGATAGCTTTTGCATTACTGGACCCCTCATACGTTGTTCCTTCCTATACGATTAAGATGAGCAAAGAAAGCACCGATGAACGGCTTCTAATTCATCCTGAGAGTAATAAAGTTTACAGCATCGTCAACTTCGCGGATCGGATACCTACTATAAACCTTCGTGGGCCTATCGTTATCAATGAAAGAGAGAGGTACGGTGTTCAGCTGGTTTTGAATG
Source organism: Fidelibacterota bacterium (assembly GCA_022563775.1). Next base: position 9,224 of record JADFMS010000021.1, read on the forward strand.
ATGAAAAATACTCTTTCAAGCATCGGATAGATGCTGTCTCGGTCGATATGGAAAATGTTTGATGCTCGTACTGACAAGAAAACTCGGAGAAGGGATAGTGTTCGGGCACGAGGTAACCTTAAAAATTCTCGAGATACACAAGAATCAAATCAAACTCGGTATTGAAGCGCCACAGGACGTAAGGATATACAGAGATGAAGTTTACAGGCAGATAAAAGAAGAGAATCTGAAAGCATCGATGGCTCAGAAATCAGACATAGAATCAGTCGTGGACAATTTAAATCAATTGCTGGGAAAGAATTTATCTGCAGAAGTGGACGGTACCGGATAAAATGAAAGTAACTAATATAAGTCTGGCAAATATGATCTCAGAACAGCTGACAAATACCTTCGCTGATCTTGCTGAGCTACAGAGTAAAATTGCCACAGGCAGAAGAATTTTGAAGCCGTCCGATGATCCTGTAGGTACTACGAAAACTATGCGAATAGCGTCCGATTTATCTGAATTCGACGCTTATAAATCTAATATGATCTATTCACGCAGTTATGTACGGACGACTTTAACAGCGCTCGATCAGCTGCTAAACGTAATTTCGCGGGCACAAGAGATAGCAATTCAGCAGCGCGGCGCCTCAGCGAGTATTCAGACGAGGTTGTCCGCGGCGGTGGAAGTTCAGAACGCATTTGAAGAAATATTGGTGCTCGCAAATACCAAACTTGGAGGCAAATATATATTCGGCGGGCACGATTCTCTCAACTCGCCCTTTCAATCTGATGGTACTTATATAGCTGACAGCGGTGAGTTTAGAGTGAATATAGGTCCCAGCGCCGACATGAAGATAAACTTATCCGGTAATGAGATATTTACAACGGGAAATGGCGGTGCGGATATATTCGGCGCGATAAAAGAGCTGAAGGACGCCCTCTCTGCTAATGATCCGTCTGGCATAGGAGATTCGATAGACAGTATCATAACGGCTTTTGACCTTGTGAACGTCAAGATATCGGAAACCGGCGCGAAACTAAATAGGCTGCAAAACTCACAACTATCTACGGAAAAGAGATCTTTCGATCTTCAGTTAGTACTTTCGGACACACTCGATCTTGATCTTGCGAGTGCGATCATCGAGATGAGCGCAAAGCAGAACATAATGAATGCAGCATTAGCAACCGCAGGTAGGATACTTAACCTCAGTTTAGTGAATTACCTGTAAACCCCGCTGGAATGCGGAGGCAGAAGAGCCTTGAAGCGAAAATCAGGAAGATTAAGCACGCTTAAAAGAGAAAAATCACAAGTCTCACCCGCAATGACAAAATCACTGAGACTTGGGCTGAACGCCTTCGAAAACGGTGATTTTTCGGCAGCCGTTGAGCATTTGTCCGATGCGGCAGCATTACATCCCACAAACTCAGATATTCTCTCCGCACTCGGGCATTCGTACCTCAAAATCGGAAATTATGAAGACAGCGCAGCCGTTTTTTCCGAAATCGTAGAGCTGGAACCTGATAATCAGAGCGCTTATAAGACATTATCAACGGCATTATGTCAGATAGGAGACTTGTACGGAGCTGAAAAATATTTACAGAAATCTCTCGATCTGAATCCCTCAGACGCTGAAGCGCTTAACGATATGGGTGTGTTATGGCACTTGAGAGGAAACCCGGAACTCGCAAAGACTTATTTTGAAAAGTCATTGAAGGAAGACAGGGAGAATATCGATGCAGAGAACAATATCGGCCTGGTTTATGTCGAATTGGAAAATTACAGCAAGGCGGAAGAAATATTTTCTGACTTAAGAGATCGTTTTCCGGATGATACACAGATAAGAAAACAATTGACCGGATGTTTTCTCTTAAACGATAAAACGTCAAAGGCATATGCTGAACTCAACTGGTTAAAAGAATCGGGATTCGAAGACGCTGAGACAAGATATTTTTCAGGAAAAGCCTATTACAGCAGCGGAGAACTCGAGAAAGCCGAAGATGCCTTCAGATCATCGCTTGAATTGGACCCGGAAAATATTCTGACAAAAGAAAGTCTTGCGACAACGCTGTTGAGGATAGGAAAAGACTCTGAAGCGCTTGAAATGTGGGAATCGATGTTGAGTTTACCGGAAAAAGCAAAAAACATAAAATCCTACGTTACTCCCCGACTCACAGACTGGGATAAGATAGGCAAGTTCAACGTAACTCTTCCTCCTAATAAATCTAAAGGAAACGGTTCCAGTGTCGGGTCGGCGGAGATATCTATCGTAATTCCGGTGTTAGAGGAAGAAGGGAATATCGTTGATCTTACTCATGAGCTGCAAGAAGTCATGGATAAGGTGGGTGGAAGATACGAGATCATATACATAGATGACGGCAGTAAGGACAGGACATTCGAGTTCTTAAAACGACTAAGAAACGAAGACAAGAGAATAAAGATTTTGAGGTTCAGGAAAAACTACGGACAGACAGCGGCATTAGCTGCGGGTTTCAACTTTGCTGTAGGCGACGTTGTCGTAACGCTTGACGGCGATCTACAGAACGATCCGGCGGACATACCGAAGCTGATTGAAAAGCTCGCAGAGGGTTACGATATGGTGAGCGGATGGAGAGTAAAAAGGAAGGACAACCTGATAACAAGAAGGCTGCCCTCTTTGTTCGCTAATAAGATCATCGGAAAAATCACAGGTACCGAACTGCATGACTACGGATGCGCGTTGAAGGCTTATAAAAAAGGGGTAATAAAGAACATAAGGCTTTACGGCGAGATGCATCGGTTTATTCCGGCAGTGGTCAGCTGGCTGGGTGCGGAAATCGCTGAAATACCCGTCAACCACAGACCAAGAGTCAAAGGGAATTCAAAATATGACCTGACCCGTACCTGGAGGGTTATACTTGATCTGATCAACGTGAAATTCCTTCTGAGTTATCTCACCCGGCCCTTGCAATATTTCGGCAAATTAGGTCTCATTTTCATTGGTTTGCCGGTGGTAGCGGGAATCGGAATGCTGGGTGCCAGAGTATTATTCGGCATAGCATTCTCTTCAGGTATAATGTTTTCTACAGCTCTGTTAATGGTGCTAATGGGGATTCAATTTATCACTATCGGCCTTATAGCTGAAATAATAATACGTACGTATCACGAATCTCAGGAAAAACCAATCTATGCGATGAAGGAGGTTTTGGACTGATGCGGACCATCCTGATGTTGAACTGCGAATTTCCTCCGATCGGCGGGGGAGCGGCTAATATGAACTGGTACTTCCTCAAAGAGGCGGCTAAACATCAGGACTTAGAAATAGACTTAATCACCTCAGGGGTTAACCACTCGATAGTAAACCATGATTTCGGCAGTAATATCAGAGTCTGGAAGGTGAATATCTGGAAAAAACATCTTCACCACTGGTCTTTCAGGGAGATGCTCACCTATCTGATCCGCGGTTATTTCCTTGCGAGAAAATTAGTCGCACAGAGGCATTATGATCTGATTCATGCTGTTTTCGGATTCCCTTCCGGACTGATAGCCTATCTGCTGCGGAATAAGGTACCTTACGTGGTCTCGATGCGCGGATCGGACGTACCGGGGTTCAACAGAAGATTCTCGCTTGGATATAAGTTTGTTACCCCGTTGATAAAGCGCATATGGGATTCCGCGGCTGCATTGACAGCGAATTCAGAAGGATTGAAAGAACTTGCACTCGCCTCGAAACCGGAAATAGATATCAGCGTGATACCGAACGGAGTGGATGTCGATGAATTCTCACCTAATGTGTCCGAAGCGGGACACGGACATAAGGTGTTAACAGTGGCGAGATTGATAGAGCGGAAAGGTATTAGATATCTAATAGAGGCTCATTCAAAAGTCAAAGTGCATATTCCTGAATTATCGCTCACCATTGTGGGTACGGGCGATATGCAAACTGAACTCGAGAGATTTGCCGCGAGTAAAAACGTTTCTGATTCAGTCGTATTTCTTGGTGAGATACCGCATAATGAACTTCCGGCAATCTATTCTTCACACGACTTATTTGTTTTGCCTTCATTCAACGAAGGGATGTCTAACGCGGTATTGGAAGCTATGGCTTCAGGATTACCAATTATATCCACCTCCACAGGCGGCACGAGAGAACTCCTTGACGGCAATGTTGTTTTCATTGAGAGCGGTTCATCAGAATCGATTATTGATGCACTCACGATTCTCGTAAAAGATCGAAATCGGAGGCAAATCATGGGAGATTTGTCTGTGGAGCGGGCAAAGACTTTTTCGTGGAGAAATACGACCCGGGAATATATCAAATTATACGACAAGGTGTCATCGGTGAACTAAAATGTGTGGTATATGCGGAATAGTCGGCGAAGAAAGTCTCGAACGAGGCAGCGAAATGAGAGATACTCTTATTCACAGAGGTCCCGATGGAGCTGGGGAATATCGGTCTCATAATGTCTATCTCGGTCATAGGCGTCTGGCGATAGTCGATCTCGAAACAGGCGGGCAGCCGATATCAAATGAGGACGGGTCTGTCGTTCTGTCATATAACGGAGAGATTTACAATCATGACGATTTGAGAAGAGAGCTCAAAAGTAAGGGGCACATCTTCAAAACGAGAAGCGATGGTGAGGTGATTATCCATCAATATGAGGAGATAGGAGAAAGAGCGATCAGTACTCTCAGCGGTATGTTTGCGATTTCGCTCTGGGATAAAAGAAAAGAATTACTACTATTGGCGCGGGACAGATTGGGCATAAAGCCGCTATATTACTCAAAGGTCGATGGCAGTCTGATTTTTGCTTCTGAGATAAAGGCGATTCTGAGTCATCTAAATCATACCCCGCCGATAGACTGGGAAGCGTTTGAGTCGCTGCTGACACTCAGGTACATTCCTTCGCCGCAAACAATGTTCAGGGGGATCTACAAACTTCCTCCGGCTCAGATTCTGAAATATCATAAAGGAATTTCAAAAATCAGCACTTATTGGGAACCCTCCACATCACCAATGGACGGGATTAAGGAAGAGGAAATATTAGAAGAGATATTGCATAGGTTCGAAGACTCCGTCAAGAGTAGACTGATGGCTGACGTCGAGGTCGGAGTCTATCTTTCAGGTGGGATTGATTCGGCTTCTATTCTCGCTTCAATGACGAATCACTTAGGGGAAGGCATCCATTCTTTCTCCGCCGGATTTAGCGAAGCCGAATATGACGAAAGCTCCTATGCAAAGAGCTCCGCGGAACATTTTTCCGCATTGCATCACCCGGTGTTAGGTACCGCCGCAACTCCTGCGATACTCCAGAAGATAATGTGGCACCTTGAAGAGCCACTGGGTGATGCCACTGTTATTCCAACGTACCAATTAGCTAAGGAAACTTCAGGGTTTTTAAAAGTCGTGCTTAGCGGAGAGGGTGCGGATGAACTTTTTTTCGGATACCCGAAATACAATTTTTTGCGCCATGCTGAGAATTTCAGAGGAGGGCTGCTGGCATATTCTTTCAAATCACTGGGGCGGTTTTTTAATGGTGATGAAAGATTCAAAAGATTGACAAATTATTTTTCGGTTTCTGACAGCGCAGCCCGGGCGTATCTAAATCTTATATCGGTATTTCCGGATAACGAGAAACAGGAGCTGTTGACTCCTAATGTTTACAAAAAGATATCGGGTGTTCCTTCTACTCTTGAAAAACTTGATGAGTTTCTCAATCATGACAAGGGAGAAGACATTCTGATTTCAATCGGTAAATGGGACATGAAGAATTGGCTTCCCGATGATTTGCTCCTCAAAAACGATAAGATGAACATGGCTCATGGAGTCGAAGCAAGGCTCCCATTCCTGGACCATCGATTGGTAGAATACGTTCTGAGCATTCCTAATAAGATCAGGCTAAAGGAAAGCAGAAATAAAAAAATACTACGCCGGGCAATGGCAAGTATCCTGCCTAAAGAGATCATCAATCGGAAGAAGAGAGGATTCACCGTACCGGTTCACAAACTGTACGAATCTGAAAAAGACTATTTTAACGGCTACCTGTTCGAACGAAACCGGCTCGAAGATCAAGGATTATTTAACACACGATACGTCGAGAAATTATTGTCCTCGGATCTATCGAATTTAATCTTTCGGCGGCAGTTCTGGACCCTTACATCATTTCAAATATGGTGGGATGTATTCGTTGAGGGCAACACCAAAACTGATGCCGGCGAGACGTACGAGGATGTTTCCGAACTGGTCGCCGTATAAAATGATTAGAACCTGAGGAAGAGGTATTGCACGAAATATTCAGAAAGAAGCAGTTAACTAGGAAGAGACAATTGACCTTCTTCACCAGCTGCGGGTGCTCCGGCACGCGGAATAATACGGAAGTAAGACATTGAAGTCTTTACAGTATATCGACGGAAATAATTCTATTCATGTGCAGGGGTTAACATCAATAATAATACTCACTTATAATCAGGTTGAATATACAAAACTCTGCGTTAAAAGCATCGAGAGTTATGCCGGCTTCGATCATGAAATTATATTCGTAGATAATGCCTCGACCGACGGAAGCGTCGATTACTTCACCCGTTTAACCGAGAAAAATGAAAAATACATACTGATAAAAAATAATGAGAACCTGGGTTACGCCGCAGGAAACAACAAAGGTTTGCAATCCGCCAGGGGGGAGTTTGTTCTTATTATGAACAACGACGTTTTAATCACGAAGGGTTCGATTGATACTTTGTTACAGGTGTTAAAAGAGGATAAAAAAACAGCCCTTGTCGGTCCGGTGACAAATTTCGCAAATGGAAATCAGATTGATTTTAACGCTAAATATAATTCCGTGAAAGAGATGACTGAATATGCCCGGCTGAGAGCGAAAGAGTATATCGGAAAATCAAAATCAACAAATCGCCTGGTAGGTTTCTGCCTATTAGGCAGGACAGAATTGCTGCTCTCTGCCGGAGGTTTTGACGAAGGATACGGAATAGGAAATTACGAGGATATTGATCTTTGCAGATATTTCATCTCCAAAGGATACACACTCAAGGTTGCATTGGGAAGTTACGTCCATCATTTCGGTCACGTCTCATTTGACGGGACATCAATAGATTATAACGGTCTTGTCGAAAGGAACAGGAAAAGATATGAGGAAAAATGGAATGATATTAAAAGGCCTAACGCTGAAATATCTTCCCGGGTTTTACTCGAAGGAGATTCAGAGATAAAACAGGGTAACAAGACGGGGGTTCCTGTATAATGCAAGGGTATGAGCCGGGTATATCGCTCTGCATGATAGTTAAGGATGAGGAAACCTTCCTCAGGGGCAGCCTTGACTCTATCAAGAGTGTTGTCGATGAGATGATAATAATCGATACCGGATCGGGGGATTCGTCGGTACAGATAGCCCGTGATGCGGGTGCAACGGTCATCGAGACGGAGTGGAGCGATGATTTCTCCATGGCGCGCAACCTTAGCCTCGGCAAAGCAAATTATGAGTGGATATTAGTGCTGGATGCAGACGAAAGGATTTCGTTCAGCGATTATCCCAGACTCCGGAGACTTATGGAGCTGAGCGATTTTTTCGGTTTCAGGCTCGATCAACGCTCATACGTTCAGCATTCCAACCTCACCAATGCCGTTCCTTGCGTTGGAGAATATGCTGAAGAGATGAAGTACCCGGGATATATCCCGCAGGACGTCGTAAGATTTTTCCGTAATTACTCTGCAATAGAATATCGAGGCCGCGTCCATGAAATTGTGGAACATTCTATGATCGAGAATCATCTGAGCATTGAAAAATCGGGTATACCTATTCATCACTACGGCAAGGTGGTTGAGCCGGAACGGTTAATAAAAAAAATGAATCATTACATAAAACTCGGTCAGTTGAAAACGAGGGAGAACCCTGATGATCCGAAGTCGGCAATCGAGTTATTAAATCAGCTGACAGAGATCGGCAACTTCGAAGATGCGTTGAATAAGGGTAAGGATTTTCTTCTGAAATTTCCGATGAACGTGGACATTTTATTCATCACGGCAGTAGCGGCTGAACTAGCAGGGAAGGAGAGAGAAGCGGGAGAATATTATAATGAGGTATTGAATGTCGATACGAATCATCTCGGAGCGCTGAATAATCAGAGCACATTATTGCAACGGAGTGGAAAACTGAAAAAGGCCGTCAAAATGAAGAAGCAGGCTGAGCAATTCTATCCGGCGAATTCAGTTCTTAAATATAATCTCGCGAACCTCCAGTTAGAGGCTGGTGAAGCGGAGGAAGCTGAAAAGAATTATCTGGCGGCATGCGGGCTCGAACCTCAAAACCCGCTCTACCATTACACGGTGGCGAAGCAGTATTTCGCCCGGAAGAGATATGAGCCCGCGCGGGATTTCTTTAAAAAGGTGGTATCGTTAGACCCAAATTACGGGGACGCATCTATCTGTCTCCGGGACTGTCAGGTGCAGTTAACGACGATCCCGCTGAATCAGGGAACGTATTCATATTATGATTCTCCGGATAAAAGTTTCCGGGACGGTACGACCGCACCGGAGTCGAATAAAACGATAGCGCTCTGTATGATAACACGTGATTCTGCCGACACATTAGCCGATGCGATCAGCAGCGCAAAAGAGCTCGTTGATGAGATCGTAGTTCTCGATACCGGTTCTTCAGATGATACGATGACACTCGCTAAATCTCTCGGCGCTGTGGTATATACCAAAGAATGGACAAACGATTTCAGCGCTGCGCGAAACAGAGCTTTAGAATTTGTTACCTCCGATTGGATATTGGTGCTCGATTCCGATGAAGTAATGTCCGATACCGATTTCAATAAGATCACCGACGCTGTTAATTCAGATGCCTTCGACGGGTATAAAATTCTTCAGAGAAATTATACGAACAATCGGAATTTGAAAGATTGGAGAAAATGCAGCGGGGAATACGGAGAAATTGAAGGGGAGTGGGAGGGTTATCTGCCCTCATATATCGTCCGACTCTTCAGGAACGATCCGGCAATTCGTTTCAGGGGCAAAGTGCATGAGCTGGTGGAAGAATCGATAATTGATTCTGGAGGAAGAATCGGCTTGCTCGACGTCAGCATACATCATCTTGGTTATTCGCGAGAGGAAGGAGACGGAAACAGATCAGATTATCTCGAATTAAACATAGAAAAAACAATTGAACAACCGGATGATCTGAACGCTCACTACGAATTGGGGCTTCAGTGTTTTCACGGGGGAAATTACGCTGATGCGAAGAAATCATTCGAAAAAGCGGTCGAACTCCAAGAAAATACCACTGAGATAAATCCGAATTTTACTCCGGACTCCTCTTACAATATGCTCGGTGTCACTCTTGAGCGGTTAGGCGAGGGCAACGAAGCGAGGGAAGTTTATGAAACAGCTCTGAAAAACTATCCCGGCTCCACTCAACTATTAACAAATCTCGGAATATGGTTTGAAGAACGTAACAAATTCCAAAAGAGTATGGACAGTTATAAGAGGGCGCTTGACTTGGAGCCTGAAAATTCAGCTGTTCGGGAGCATTTGACCCGTCTCGAAAAGAAAAAGGGGAAAAAGGAAGTAAGCCTGTCTCTCTGCATGATAGTTAAAAATGAGGCTGAAACGCTCCCGATTTGCTTAAAGTCGGTAGAAGGGATCATGGATCAGATCGTGATAGTGGATACCGGTTCTGAAGACGGTACCATAGAAGCGGCGAGATCGTTCGGGGCGGAGGTCTATCATTTTGACTGGATTGACGATTTCAGCGCCGCTCGCAACAAATCGTTAAAGCACGCTACCGGGGATTATATCATCTGGCTTGATGCGGATGACGTTATATCGCCGGAACAGGCGAAGCGGCTCCTCGAACTTAAGCTTCATATGTCAAAAAAGCGGATGAGGGCGTACTATCTGAAGATCTATAATGAGATGGGGGGTACGGCGGATTTCACAGCAAGCCAGCTTCGAATATTTCCGAACCTGCCCGAGCTCAGATTTCGCAGAAGAGTTCACGAACAGATAATTTTCTCAATTGACGAACAAAAAATAAAAACAGAGACTGTCGACATTACCATAAATCATCTGGGGTATGGAAAAGGGGAACAGGAGAAAAAGTATAACAGGAACAGACCTTTGCTGCTGAAGGAGCTGGAAGAAAATCCGGACGACTTCGAAATGCTTTATTTCCTGTGCAGAAACCATTATCTGGACGGCAGGTATGAAATCGCTCTAAACTATGGGGAAAAGGCACTTTCCGCTGTAGGGAGAGAAAAGAAAGGGGTATGGTATTACCATATAAAGAACAAGGTCGCTCAAGTCTATTTAAAATCGGGTGATGAAGCAAAGGCGCTTAAATTATTCAGGGAATTGGTTGAAGAAAAAAATGATGATCCCTTGAATCACTTTGCCTACGGGCAGGCATTATCGGTTTCAGGGCAATATGAAGAAGCAGAACCTTATCTTTTGTATTTTCTCAAGCACATAAATAATATTCGCATAGATTCATTTCCCGTATCGGTCCCGGAGCTGGAACTCGCTTCACATAATCACCTCGGGCTTATATACAGCTCGCTGCATCAAAATGAAAAGGCGGTGGAATATTATAAGAAAGCGATCGGGATCGAGCAATCCTCCGAACGCGCACATAAAAACCTCGGAGCGGTTTATTTGAAAATGGGAAAATTCGAGGATGCCAGAAAGGAGCTTATGTGGTGTTATGAGAGGAATCCGGAGGATGCGGCTACATTGACTAATCTCGGTACAGCGGAAAACTTTTCGGGTAACGTCAGTGAGGCAGAGCGCTATTACCGGGAGGCGTTGAAAATAGACTCGGACAATATAGATGCGATGATCAATCTCGGTAACCTGATGTTCAGATTGGGTGAGTTTACGGCAGCTGAACCCTATTTAGCCGATGCGGTCGCTGCTGATCCTTCCGTTGTAGATGCAAGGCTCTTGCTCGCATTTATTCATGCGAAAATTAACGACACGGCTTATTGTATGAGCGCCGTCAAGGAGGTGGAATCGCTGATAAATGTGACGACAAGCGACGAAGATTTAGAATTAGAGGAGAGATATCTCAGGTTGGGAATAGCCCTCGACGAAAGAAACCAACGGGGTGAGGCAATTTTAGCGTTTGACGTTGCGTCTGCTTTAGATCGAGAATTCCACCATTCAAGGAAATATGCAGGGATACTTTTGGTATCCGCAGGGAGATATTCGGAAGCCTTATCACGCTTTGAGGAAGCGGTGAACGTAGATTCGCATGATTGGGAATCGTTTGCCGCCATGGGTGAAGCATATGAGGCGATGGGTAAATCGGAGGCAGCCGAATTGAGCTATCAAACGGCAGAATCTATTAAACGCGAGACAATCGAAATGGCATTATGAAGTCGTGAATATCGGGAAAATAATTAAATGAGTTTTGAACAGATATTTATCCTCGCGGGGATATTGGTTTTTAATTTCTGGCTCAGATCACGATTCAGGAACCAGCCGCTCGATTGGGACCACGGCATATACGGATATCTGAATTATTGGTACCAGAAAACGGGGAGGAACATTATTCCCGTTCACGGTAAGTCAGAGACCCTTATAAGCTGGGGAAAACCGGGGTTGACTTATTTGATGTGGCTGGTAGTGAAAATATGCGGAACAAATCCGAGAAAAATTCGGGATTTTGATTCGGTATGGTATCTGTTGAACACTTTAGGAGTATTCTGGTTGGGTCATGTAGCATTCGGCACAGAGGTGGGATTATTTGCAGCCGGCTTGTACGCCTTTTATTCCAGCCTCCCGTTTACATGGACTGCGGATCTGAATCCGGAAAATTATCAGGCGGTGTTTTTAACTCTATCGCTTGGCGCATTTTTAAAATATCTGGATACCGGATCAGAAACATGGATGATCGTATCCGGTGGTTCCGCCTTCCTGACCATGCTGCTGAAGCAAAACAGTTTATTCTATTTTGGAGGCATTTTATTATTTGAATTATTGATATTAAAGGATTTCAGAGGAATTCAAATATTCATTCTTTCGCTGGTTATTCCTTATGTTCTGCTTTTCTCTTTTTATATTAAAAGGGGTACCACTCTGAAGATGCTCCTCGGAAATTTCCTGATCTATCCCTCAATTCATGGTATTTCATATATCATGAACCTTACGAGGGAGAATTCCAAATGGGTTCGTCGGAAGGATAGAGTCCCTATAATTAAGCAGCTGGGGATAAACCTAAAAGCACACATGAGGGAATCCGGTTCCCTCTGGTTGGTAGGACTCATCGGTTTGGGCAATATGGCTCTCTCTCCCGTCAACCCTGAAAATTTTTTGCTATTGACATTATTCATAGGAATGATAGCGGGATTTATCCTGCCACGGAAATTCTACCCGTATTATTTCATTCCGTTCATTCCCTTGCTGTCGATCACAGGTTCCTATCTGATTGTGGAACATTCGAGTTTCACTCTTACCACTGTCAATGGAGTCCTTTCAGCAGTGACAATCGGTGCTTTAGCCTTCCTGACTCTTCTTTCGACGCCTAACTTGTTTAATTACTTCTTCAGGGCATCGCCCACGCAGCAAGGGTTGTACCAGTACAAGCATAGTCTTCCTAATTTCTTAGCCTCAGAAAAGATAGCCCGATACATTAAAGAAAATTCAAATGAGTACGATAAAATATTCGTATGGAATTTGAATCCGGAAATCTACTTCCTGTCCGAAAGACGTTCAGCCGTCGGACACTTAATGTTCAACTCTAATATCACAAGAACGGTGATAGATTTGAGTCTCGAAGATATTTTCTTCAAAATGATGGACGACCTTGTCATCAATGAAGCGAAATATGTCGTACTCGTGACGGAGGGTCTTTCGAGGGATATGATTCGGAACTATACCAACTTAGAGTATGATTTGGTAGAACGCTTCGATACCGGTTTAGGCTTTGATGAGTCAAAGGCATATTCGGTTTATGAACTGAATCAATCTTCTCTTATTCCGGCGCTGAATAAGATGGGGGAGAAATATTTTCATAGAGGCGATTACAAGACCGCCGTAAATATATTTCAGAATCTTACGATGAAAGAACCGGATTCAGCCGAGCATAAGACCAATCTTGCGGCTGCATTATGGGATGCGGGTGAGAAAAATGACTCCCGCCTGCAGGTAGAAAAAGCGCTTGAAGTTCAGCCTGACTATAAGGATGCGATAATCAGCTATTGCGAAATAGCCGAAAATGACTCTGAAAAAGTAATGGCAGCAAGCTATTGCGCTAATTATCTCGAAAACAGCGGATATGATGGCGAGATAGCGCAGCAGAGGGATCAATTGACAGAAAGAATGGAATTAGAGGTTGAGTAGCATGAAATCACTCGTTACGGGCGGCGCCGGATTTATAGGAAGCCACTTAACGGAAAATCTTCTGAATGAAGGGCACGATGTAACAGTGCTGGATAATTTTTCAACAGGACGGCAGGATAATCTGGCACATTTAAAGGGGGAGCGGAACCTGAAGGTAATTCACGCCGATATAGCCGACTTAAACGGAATATCTAAATATTTTGAAGACGTCGATTGGGTATTCCACATAGCCGCATTAGCGGATATCGTTCCGTCCATTGTGAATCCTACTGAATATCATCGGTCAAACGTCGACGGAACGTTCTCCGTATTGGAGGCTTCGAGACTATCCGGAGTAAAAAGATTTGTCTATGCGGCTTCCTCTTCCTGTTACGGGATGACCGAACAGCTCCCGACTACGGAATCGGCGGCTATCTCGCCGGAATACCCCTATGCGCTGACGAAGCAGATAGGAGAGCAGTACGTGATGCACTGGGGAAAGATTTATGACCTTCCCGTCGTCAGCCTCAGAATGTTTAACGTATACGGACCCCGCTCAAGGACGTCGGGGACCTACGG
>JADFMS010000072.1 GCA_022563775.1 Fidelibacterota bacterium
TTACCGTCATTATAAATTCCGACGGAACCGAAAACGAATTCACCTCGCGGACTGCTTCTGCTTTCATCTATAAGACCGTCATCGTCATTGTCGATGCCGTCTCCCGGTATCGTCTCCATAAGGTCACCGAACTCATCATAAATGAACACATCTCCCTTTCCCGGGCTTTCTAAAAAGGCATAACCAAAAACCCCTACCGGGCTCCAGCCTCCATCTCCGACACCATCACCGTCCCAGGCAAACGTTATATCTAATATCGGATCGAATTGACCTTGATCGTCATCCGAATCTGCCGTGCCGCCGATTCCAAAATCGATGTACATCCCGAATAATGCCTTCTCATAATCGGTAGCGGCATCATTTTTTATATCGTATAACCAGAATATGACATCTTCGGCAAGAACGGATGACCATTGAAAGCCCCTCACTTCTACCCGAAGTCCAAGACCGCCTCGGGTCGGGTCGTCGGGATCGGGGTAAAAATCATACTCCTTATCAGAGGCATCATCCATCACAAAATATGTTTCCAAGTCGGCATTCTTGACGCCCATTCCGAAAAAACCGTTCCAGAATGGTTGCAAAGTTTCTCTGTCAAACCAATCCGGTTGGTCAGGCCAGCGCCTGGGCCAGGATAACGGGTCGTTGCTCATGGCGGGAGAATCCTGATCAAGATTCACGTATCCCGGTATAGGCTGGAAGCCCCACACCTTCCCCGTTACAGGCTCCCTATCGACAAATTCCCTGTAATTGGTTTCTAACGGGTGAACTGTTTCACCATGAATATCCACTACTTCGGCAGATACCCACGGCGCAACGCCGTCGATATATGAATGACCGCTCCCTTTCGGCCATTCACCTGAAGGTTGAAACGGCCATAGAGCGACTTCGCCGTGATTTATGAAAATCGTCCGTACCAGATTTCCGTCCATAATCCCTTGCTTTTTCCAAGCCGGATCTCCACGAGGCTCCTGAGAATTGGCGAAATTTATAGAAAGGATGATAAACGATATTACGGCGACCAGACTTTTCAAACAAAGCACCTCATAACGATATTGGATTTTTCCATTGCCGTAGACTTCAACTCTACCTCAAAAGCCAATCGAAGCGCCGAGTATTATCCGCCTTGGCTCGGAGTAAAAGTCAGGCCTGTTCCGAAAATCATCTAAAGTATTGACTCCCCTTACGCTTGTCCGTGGTCGAATAGTATAGCCGGCTCTTCCCGTGTCTGAATATACGAGTACTTCGTTTTTACGATCCAAAATATTGAACAGTTTGATAAAAACAGAATATTTCGCGCCCAAGAGTTCTAGCTCCTTATGCATTTTAAGGTCGAATGTATATTGTGTAGGCTTTCTTTCGCTGTTCACAAAAGACGAAGCAGCATTTTGAAGCCTGGGAGTATATGGAAACCCACTGCCCAATCTTCCAACAAGACTCATTCCCCAGCTGCCGGGTTGACTTAGAGTAATGTTAAAATTCAGAGTGTGTGTTTGATCCCAGTCCAACATGATTACTTGAATCTCACTCTCCTTGTTACTTTTAGCATCGTTGAACACCTGCATAGGATCCGAAGCATTCCCTTCGGCTAATTGAAAAGTGTAGTCGACTGAAGTGGAGAGGTAGTTCGACCTCCTTTTCTCCAGAGCTAAAGTTATGCCCCCTACGTTCCCGTAATCCCTATTGATGAAACGGGCGTAGAAATCCTGTGTATAGGTAGTGATTATCTCCATTCCTAAGAGATGTTCCATATCTTTATAAAAACCGGTTATGTCAATACCAATGTTATCTGATAGCTGCTGCTGAAGTCCAATTTCATAGATTACGGTGCGTTGCGGCTGAAGCTCGGCGTTACCCATCGTAGAAGACAAACTCCCGCTGAAGACTTCAAATTCAGAGTTTATATATAGATGCTCGAAGGTCGGAATCTGGGAAAAGTGGCCATATGAAAAATGTATGACACCCCTGTCGGTTATTGGATAAGATACGCCAATTCTGGGGCTCAGCGATTGCACAGTTCCGGCGTTTCTATAGTTATTTATCCATTTGTTTCCACGGACATTGACAGTATCCGTGATCTCACCTAATTCCGATACATATTCATTTTCTCTCACCAGGGTAGTGAAGCTGTCGCGGGGAGAAAAAACTAAGAAATACCTCGCATTGTCCGGGTCTCTCAAGTCTATCGGAGCTTTAGCGGATGCGTTAAAATAATCATATCTCAAGCCTATATTGACAATTAAATCTTCAAATTCCATTTTGTCCTGAATGTATGCCGCAGCTTCGATGGGATTGTGCCTATAACGATTATTTACGATGGACACAGAAGGGGCAATGGCAGGTTTGAAAGGTCTTATGGGTAAGCCGTTATCATCTTTTTTAGGAATTATCTCGAACTCATGGAAAAATAAAGTGTGTCTTCTGAACTCTAAACCACTTTTCAGTAAGTGTGAGTTATGAATCTGACTCGCCAAATCTATCTTCCCTTGAATTGATTCGGTGTTTCGCCTGGTTTGCCACATCTCTGTTCCACCCGTCCTGAACGCATTATTGGCGTTATTTAACAGACGTTTAGGGTCTACATATCTCGAATCAAGGGGATCTTTAAACGCGTACTTTTTGTAATCGAAAAATGTACTGGCAAATTTAACTGTATAAAATGTCTTCGAGCTTAATGTGTGGTTAAAAATCAGCGACTGGGAATGTCCGCGGTTGAACTGTTGAAAATCACCATCCGGATTCAGCTTAAACAAGTGAGAATATTCACGAAAATCTACCCTGTCCACGAAAAAACCATATGAAATCCTGATCGTTGGAGAAATTCGATATGTAAGTTTTCCTCCTGCACTCAGCTTCTTCAATGGGTTCATCGCCACAAAAGCACCATCACCTGTCTCTTCTACATAAACATTGGGTTCCCCAGGTGTTGCGCTGCCATCACCTTCACCGAAATCTCCACTGTTTGGAATTGCATCCGCACCAATATCATCGACTCTCACATTCCAATTCTCAAAATTTGAAGAGTCAGAAGGTATAAACCTTCTCTGTCCGTATAACCAACCTTGGTTGTCAGAAATTCTTCCCGTGAGAAAGAATGAAAACTTATTGCCCGAAAATTTGAGTGGACCATCGATAGTCAGCTGGATATTAGATATATCCGTTCCGTCTATATCATCAATATTCAAAAACGTTCTATTGTCTGAGCTTACGTACTCTCCCTTATAAAATGAAAGATTACCTCTAAGTCTATCACCGCCTTCTTTGATTACAACGTCAATGACCCCGGACATCGCCTGACCATACTCGGCGTTGAAAGGACCGCTGATCACCTGCAGCTCCTGAATGGAATTGTTCTCTATCTCAATAGAAATATTCCCGGAAAACGGGTCTGTCACAGAAAGACCATCTACCAAATATGCAACCTCGCTTGACCGTCCTCCCCTGATGTGAATATTGCCATCCGTCCCGACGACAATGCCCGCCTGAAGCGCTAATACGTCACTGAATTCCTCAACGGGTATTTCCTTCAGCTGTTCAGCGCTAACGATTGAAAGAGAAGATGTCAGGTCTTTCTTTATGATCGGGCTCTTTGCCGTAACGGTAACTTCCCGAAGCTCTAACCCGGCTTGCTCTAATTGAAATTCAAGTTTAGTGGTGAAGTCGGCTGATACCCTAACCTCTGAATATAAAACCGGTGTATAGCCAATCATAGAACCTTTAACGTTATAAACACCGGGCGGAATGTTCAGGATAACGAATCGACCCTTATCATCAGCCGCTGCTCCCCAAGGAGTACCTTCAATTATGATGTTTGCTCCTATGAGAGGCTCACCATCAGAAATAGCCTGAATTGAACCGGAAATCTTACCGGTGGTTCCGGCAATTAATGGAGAGCTATAATTAGCAGCAAAAAGCAAAACAAACGATACAAGTATTGTGAAAACACCTCTGCTACATGGGGAACACAACACCATATTATCTCCTATTAATGACTATATTTAGATAAGTCAAGTCAAGTCTATAGTCAAGTAGATTCTTATTTACCGACTACTTAAGAGATAGCCTGCCCACATCATTTACTCCGCCCACTATGTAACACATTAGGTCTTTAAGATCGTACTGAAAAATTTGTTCACTTTTCATAAATTAATAAGATCTGAGACACGAGAAAAGCATCGTTAATAACGTTTGTTATTGGAAGTATATTCCGAACATGGGATTGCGAGTCTCTTTTTTCGCTATGCTATTATTGGAATTACTAACCCAATGTCACTCTTGAGTGCCCTACCGCTGTAAGTTGCTGATACTCAGTATAGGGCATTGCTCTTTTAAGCCATTTGCAGGTGGTTCTTCCAAAGGGACTCTCCAAAGGAGTTCTTCGCGACCTTTGGAGGAGTATTCCGGAGGAGCTTCTTCGAGGCACCAGAGTGTACCACCCAAAGGCGTCTCTCGAAATTATTTTCCCATAACTCACGCAATTTGACGTTTCTGAAACACCCAGACTCTTGTCCTATAACTCGTTAAATGGTTGAGTTTCGAAATTTAAAGATTCGAGATACCTTTTCGGGAGTCTCAAAAAGGAACGTTTTAGAGACAGAATTTTCGTGTCTTGAAACTTTTATGTTTATGAGAAATTCAACACATATATATCGCATTTTCGGGTCAATTCTGTAACATGAAAAGTGGGCTCAATGATGAGGGCTGTCCATTAAATAGAAGATAGGGAGGAATTATTGGTATCTTAACCCTTATTGCTTCGGGAAGTCTGAGGGGGGTTATTCTTTTACAATTAAAGTAGAAGGATCAAAAGTTTGCACATCCTAATATTGGCGTCGACAGTCGGCATAAGCATCTGTTTCCAAGCCTGATGTGTTTCCTTCAGCAAGTTTAATAGAGAAGAATCCGTTGATAGAAGAACCTTTCTTATGACAAATAGTGTCCTTCCGGAGGAGGCTCCGGATTAAGAGCGTTTTATTTCATCGAAGTAGATCCGCTTCAAGTTTGTTCTTGCCGAATAAATTGTTCAGTTGTAAGTTATCCCGGCTCCAATAATTCTAATTCTGTAACCAACTACTGCTTGGAGCAGAACATTGTAACAACAGGTTTCCTCTCTTATGATGAAACCAAGGAGATAAATTCAAAACGAAGGAGACTAAAATGAACAAGAGTTATGGTTTGACAATCGCAATGCTCCCGTTGCTCATAAGCGCGATTTCCTGTACTGCGCCAGAAAAGGAGATGCCCGTCGCACAGAGCTATAAGGCGGCCACCGAGATAAGCGAGGGAACCATCAGGAGAGTTTACATTGATAAGCCTC
The DNA here is from genome assembly GCA_022563775.1 of Fidelibacterota bacterium. Next base: position 5,315 of record JADFMS010000072.1, read on the forward strand.
TCGTGGGAGCGAAAGGTTATGTGGTGGGCGACTGGGCGAACGGGTTGGCGCGAGTGGAAGTGATGAACTTCCCTTCCTCCGAGATGGGTTATGAAGCCTTCCTATTCGAAATTGACGCCCCTGCATATATTGCAAAGATGTTCGTGGGTGGTGACCCGGAGAAGGGCATCGTCCCTGAGCCTCCTCCGTTTGACGAAGTGGCGGGTTTAATCAGCCAGTGGTATAGCTTGGGAGATCTTGAGATGAACGATATGGGGAGTGGCACTCTCGAATATAAGAAGGGTGATGACCTCGTTGCCAAGGGTCTCAATATGATAATGGTGTTTGAGAAGGTGACCGAGGGGATGCATGAAGGTCCCGAAGACATAAGCAAACTCATGGTCGAGTGCAACGGTCCGGTGGCAGGTTTCCCCGGTGCTGAAGCGATGGCGAAAGCTGTAACTATCTTTCCGAAGGAAATGTAATTTTACAGCTCCCATAGATAACTGTATACTAGGGAATCAAGAGGTAGGCGAATAGCTATACACAGCGGACCAACCGCGAGGTAAGTCGGGCGGTTCAAGTGGTGAGCGGAGATTTAGTCGATTATCCCCAATGGACTACAAGTTGTTTGGTGTCAAATGAAAGTGAACAGTAAAGGCGTGATTTCCTAAGATACACTTTTCGTAACTTCTAATAACGAAGGAGGAACGAGAGATGTCTGATAACAGTTATCATGATCCCGAGTCTGTAGTAAAGGAGATCAAGAGAAAAACCCGTCGTAAGTT
>JADFMS010000022.1 GCA_022563775.1 Fidelibacterota bacterium
GGCGATGAACTGATTCGTCACGCTTGACTTGCTTCAATCGGGAATCTATATTTTCATAGTAGAGCCGCAGTGGCGGAATTGGTAGACGCGCAAGATTTAGGATCTTGTGAGCGATTGCTTGTGGGAGTTCGAGTCTCCCCCGCGGCACTTAATTAATGTCTTAGTGCTAGCTTTTGAAATTACATTTATATAATCAAAGAAAAGGATAATAAATTATGCGGGTGAATTTCTCTGAGGACGAATGTGAAGGATGCCAGATATCCAGAGGAGAGAATACAGAGATAAAAGGTAGGATTATTTCTCTTGATGAATACTGGGTTCTAAACCACTATTCAAGCAAGCAGGCTTTTCTTGGTTGGTTAGCATTGCAGCCCCGAAATCATAGAATGGAGCTTACTGACCTCAAGAGGGAGGAATTAATAGCTCTTGGCATTCACATTCAGAACATCGAAATGGGCCTGCGTCAGTATTGGTCAATCCACTTTAAGGATGATCTTCTCGAAAGAGTTTATGTTGTTTATTTCTTTGAAGGTATTTTCGATAAAAAAAATAATGAGCCGGATCCGTGTAAATTTCATCTTCATTTTCACCTTATACCTCGTCCTAACAGCTTTGATAAAACAGAACTATTAAGGGAGGATGAGAAGGAAGAAAGCAAAACTACAATTAATGCTTGGAATATTTATAAACTAAACCAATGTGAGAAGTACCAAGAAAAATTACGTTCAGATTATAAGCTGAATTTCGAAGAAGAATCAGCTGAAAGTGAACAAAAAGTTAGCGCACTTATGGAGTTCCTAATGAGCTATTTTGCAGGACGAGCGAGATAAAAGAAGACAATGCGAGACAAAATCGACAAAGCAGAAACTTCCTTTTCAAAGGATGTCGTCAAAACCATAAATAAAGGTTTAAAACAATATAAAAAAGGTCGCTATGATAAGGCTCTTAAATTCTTCGAAAAAAGTCGAGAACTGGACGCCAGAGTTGAATACAAATTGTATCCTTATATGGAAAAGTGCAATCGAGTTCATTCAATAAAATTAAGTGAATACGATTATGAATATATTAAAGATTCAAATATTCGAAAAGTGTCTACTCTTCTAACTTACATGTCTATATTTTTTGGACTTTATATCTTGTCAGAGCTAAAGTCAGAAGACGATATATTTAATTCTTTAGTAAGACTGTTTTTCGGAAGCATTAAAGGTTTCTTTTTAATGACGTTCTTAGTAGCATTAATTTATTCAATCAAAAGACTCTTCAAGATCAGCTCTTCGACTTCAAGCGGAAAATTGCGCTGTAAATATTGCGGGCATTATACCCAATATATTGACCCAGAGGAGCCTACTTTCGGTGCATCAGTAGGTGAAAATTTTTGTTCTGTCTGTAATAGGTCGTATCCGATGCCCAATAGTTTTTGGGATAGCTGGGAGGGATTACATAATATGTACAGTCGACATTCAGTCTACGAAGCCGAATTTTATGAAGAATATGAGCGTTTGAGGGATACTGAGAAGTCGTTAAAAAAGAAATTTTTTTAGCGTGGGTCAGGTCTTATGTCGAAGAAATTCCTTTGCAGCATGTCCGAGTAACTGATGTAGTCAGTTAGGTAGGTGGTCTCCCCCGCGGCACATTTGTCAATATCATTATAATAATTGAATCTTCTAAATCTTTTAACTAATTTCAGATCAGTAATTCATAACTGATCAGTAATAGAAAGGAAGGTAGAAATGCCGAAACGTGATGGAAATGCCGTTTGGAACGGTGGATTAAAAGACGGCAATGGTACAATAAAGGTCGGTGACGCGCTGTTTGAGGGTCAGTATTCATTCAGCTCGCGCTTTGAGGAAGGAGAGGGAACGAACCCTGAAGAGCTCATAGCGGCTGCGCACGCAGGATGTTACTCGATGGCGTTTTCCGCTGAATTGGAAGCTGCGGGTTTCACACCTAACAGTGTCAATACTAAAGCATCGGTCTGGATAGAGAAGGGGGATGAAGGATTCAGTATTACGAGGATTCTTTTGAGTACGGAGGGTGACGTTCCCGGTATAGATGACGCAAAATTTCAGGAAGTTGCGGCAGCGGCGAAGGAAGGCTGTCCTGTCTCGCGCGCTCTTGCATCGGTGGATATATCCCTTGAGGCTACACTGAAATCATAAGATAGAATTTCAGAAGGGTATAAATTTATGCGGTCAGTCTGAATCCCGACTCGCACGCTTTTCCTCTTCCCTGCGGGGAGTGTCCGTCAGCTGACGGACGAGGGATGTAATCGTTCGGTTTTCCGTACGATATAAAAAGATAATAGTAGTCACACCCTCCGTTAGCACCGGTGGCAATGCCACACTCAAGAGAGGAGATGGGAGTTGATACCCTTTGACTTATGCCAATCCACCCGATTGGACGCTGCGCCATATTTTCAATGAAATAGCTAAAGGCGAAAAGAACGCTAATGACGATTGAGGAACATTTAAAGAAGGACAAGTTACGGTAACCTTACAACGCAAATCGAATGTACTTCACTTCAAACCACGATGAAAATTCTTGGAATGGCACGGTTTATGAGCGTTTAGGTAATGGGGCGAAAGCGTTCGCTGTGTTGACCACTATTCTGAATGGTATGCCGCTTATTTACAGCGGACAGGAACCAGGACTCAACAAGAGATTGGCTTTCTTTGAGAAAGACAATATCGAGTGGAAGGAACGCCCGTTCAAACGATATTTATATAAAATTACTAAATTTAAAGAAAAATCATGCAACTCCGCAGGAACGGGGGCAAGGGGGAATGATAACACGGATTCACACTACCAATAACAAAGCTGTATTTGCCTTTTTTGAATGAGAGTAAAAATGATAAAGTTTTCGTTGTCGTAAACTTGTCATCGGAAGAATTTAACAATACACTTGAAGTTGACGCATATGCCGGAAGTTATTCTGAGCTTTTTGCAGGCGAACATACCAATTTTTCATGAGCAGCAGAATTGCGCATGAATCCTTGGGAATACAAAGTATATGTAAAGGAAAAGAGTGTCGGGCTCAAATAAGAATTTCTTTTGTTCATTTAGAGGATTTTCGAATTGCGGAGTGTACACTAAAAATCACTTGACATTTTATTTATAGTGCTTTAATATGGTCGGTAGCTAAAAAAGTTTCAATATTTAAAAAAAAACGGAGATAAAATATCAGACCTGAATGCTGTGGCAGTAGATAAGGCAACGAAAAACTATCAACCGCCTCGGGAATCTTCGAAGATATGCTTAGGGAGCGTATTATAACCGTATTATACTAAAAATCTCAGGTTAATTAATCTCAAGGAGGAAAATTGATGAGGAAATATTTACTAATCTCGATGACGCTGCTCTTGACCGTAACTGTGGTCTTGGGTCTCAGCGGCATTAAAAAGAGCAGTCAGGAAGAGGTTGAGCAGCTCAAAAGCGCTGTGAAGATCGATCCGACGCTGCTGAAAAAGAAGGCGATGGTAGGAAACAATCTCAGAAAGTTCAATGCGGACGGAAGCATAGAATCGGCATTAAGAGGAAGGTCTATTACCCTTAGCGTTAGTGATTCTGTCATCTTCTTTGATGATTTCGAGGGTACCATAGCTAACTGGATTCCGGACGCGAGTTGGAATAATGTTGAGGTTGATGTTGGTCTGCCTACCGCAGGGTTTGCATTGGCTCCCACAAGCACATGGTCTTTGGTGACCGATAACTCCAACAGTGCAACCCACAGCTGGAACAATCCTGATGCATCCGATCAGCAAACGGATATGGTGATATCACCTGTTATCTATCTGCCTGATTCGGTTCATGCATTTGGAGTAAATAGCCTGATGAAAGGCGGAGTCATAAGTTTATATCTCGATGCCGACTTCACCGCGACGGATGACCAGTTCAGGTTACATCTCGGTTCCGCCGAGGTACTTTGGGAATTCAGCACTGCTGATTCAGCTCCCGAAGGTACAAGCGCGTGGTTGGTTGTATCACCCCTTGGAGCGGATAACGAACAGTTCAGGCACTGGCTCTATACGCCTGACATAGACCTTTCGGCTGAAGCAACGGTAGATTTGGATTTCATGCATAAGTCCATCTCCGAACCGGCATTCGACTATAACGTTGTCGATGTATCAACGGACGGATGGGTGACTTATGACAATGTTTGGAATATTGCCGGTGGAGCAGCAACAGGCGGAACAGCCAGCTGGACTGCCGTTAATGTAAACTTAGATACATATGCCGGTCAGACAATCCAACTTCGTTTCACCTCAAAAGGTGACTTTGGAACAACGGAAGCGGGCGCTCACTGGGCGCTTGATGACATCGTTGTCAGCGGTAATGTAACTGCTTCATTATTCTCAGATGATGGCGGCGATACTCCCACTACGATGACAGCAGAGGGCTACACACCTGGTAATCAGCTCTTCATACTCGGTGCAGGCGCTAACCCTACCCCAAGCTGGTCTCTATGGGTAGAGCCTTCAGATATATTTGATGGTTCAAATGGCACAGTTGGCCGCGGAGACAGCATAAGGGTTGCAATTATGTATGTATCCGACCCGGCAGGCACAGGTCGCGGTCTATATTTTGACGACGTTGAGATCTATGGTATTGGAACGTTCCTCGACGACGTCACTCCTGTGGATGCGAGCGGTTTCGATTTCCCGTGGGAGATCGGAAACGAGATCGACTTCACCGTTACCGTAGCCAATATAGGTGTACTCGATCAATCGAATATTCGATGGGACGGTCAAGTGTTGGATGATGATGGAAACGTTGTAGCATCACCCATCATAGGAACTTCGACCGAGGCTTTACCGGCGGGCGGAGAAATAGATATTTCGACAGTCTTCGGAAAGTGGACACCCGAGGAAAAAGGTGATTATACCTTTAAGGCTTGGACCAGTCTTGCGGGAGATGGCGATACCGAAAATGATACACTCTGGGTCGACTTCCATGTCTTCGGCAATATCGTCGGATTTGAACCGTTCGACAATCCTGATACCACTCTTGAAGAGCTCGGTTGGGATGTTGACGGCGAAGGCGGCGGCGTGGAAACCTGGTATATGGGATTAAGTCCTTTCTTCGGAATTACCGGTGCGGTCGTTAACTTTGATTCGCTCGGTAGACCTCAGGATGAGAGCCTAATCTCACCTGTAATAGACCTCAGATACCTTCCGACAGAAGTGGATCTGCACTTTGAAAGTACTGTGGTGCTTGGATTTGCTGAAACGGATATATTCGTTGAGGTGAGCACAGATATGGGTGCTAACTGGAAAGAAGTATTTCATTTTAATAATGCTTCTGTTGGTAATCCCGGTCCATCAGGATGGAATATCTTTAGAGATATCGATATTTCATGGGTAGCTGCCGGACAACCAAACGTAAATGTTCGATTTAGATATGAAGCAACTAACGATGGTGATTGGGTAGTACATGATGTAGTCTTATCGGGTCTCGGTCTTGAACCTGCTTATGTCTCATCAGTAGTAGACATCGCGGGTGACAATGGTTTACAGGTTCGTGTCTCATGGGAAGCTTCGTACAATGACCAGTATCTGTATGATCACGGCGGAAATCAGCATCCTATAGCCGAATACGGTATATGGAGAGAAGTTCCTGCGGCAGCTGCCGCCGGATTAAACTCAAAAGACGCGAAGAGTGTTGTGAGTCGTTACATGCTTGCCAGTGAATACGGCACTGCTGAAATCGGTTCACGTTACTACGTAGAAACAATGGGGCATTATTTTGACTTCGTTGGTTCTGTTTTAGCTCACTCAGACTCGGCATACAGCTATGTTGCGCCGACGCTCTGGGATGGTGTTTCGACAGGGTTCATGGTTTCTGCTCACACAGCAGATCCACTCGTCTTTGAAGATTCGAATGTCGAGTTCGGAACTTCTACGGATGATCTGGCTCCTGCACCGCCGTCTGGATTAGCAGGCAGTGTTATCAACACAGATGTTAATCTTACATGGCTATTAGGCGATCCGGACGACAAAACGTTCAAAGAAAATAACGTATACAGAGGAACGACCAGTAATACGGCAGATATGACGCAGTTAGCCTCTACTTCTGCCAACGAATACACTGACGCGACTGCTGAAATCGGTGTTGATTATTACTACGCCGTCACATCGGTCGATCATGCGGGTAACGAAAGTGACTTCTCTAACGTCGCACCCGTAACAATTACGGGAATCGGCGACGAGACAAGCTTGCCTACGGAGTTTGCGCTTAGGCAAAACTATCCAAACCCGTTCAACCCGTCCACAACAATCAGTTATTCACTGCCTACGGCATCTGATGTCAAGATAGTTGTTTACAACCTTCTTGGTAATGAGATTGCCACACTCGTAAACGGTCAGCAGGCAGCCGGATACCATAATGTTGAATGGAACGGAAGAAGCGACTCCGGTAAATTAGTGTCAACCGGAATATACTTCTACAGAATTAATGCTGATGATTTTACAGCCATCAGAAAGATGATTCTCATGAAGTAATTCTTCTTCCGTAAGGGAAAGAATATAACAAGGGGTCGTTATCGCAACGACCCCTTGTTTTTTTAACAATGAACGAAATCGAGAGGACCGAGAATTCTTAGATCTCCAATCTAAATTCCCGCTGTAAATCGGACGTGTAAAAAGAAACATGATTAACGAAAGCATAATGTTTATACGGAATAGTTTATTCAGAATATGCAGATAAAAGTTTCAAACGCACATCTTGATTATAAAACAGCGCAAGCCTACCTTAGTCTCATAAAATCTTTCAGGAGACAGTGCAAATGTATCGAAGAGGAATGAATAAGACTTTATTTAATATTGTCCTGTCCGTCATTTTATTAATCGTTTTGAGTTCGATAGGTTTAGCTCAAAGTTGCCCCGATGACATCTTGTCGAATGGAAAATATTTTTATAAACAAAATAGATACCGGGATGCTATTGCTACATTCCAATCAGTTACGTTGATGTTTCCATCTTCCTTGGCAGCGGAGGAATCGACATTTATGATGGCTGCTGCATATAAAGAATTAGCCGACAGGCAGAGGAATGCTCGATGGTTAAGTAAAGCGAGGGAGAAGTTAAGAATTTACAAGAGACGTTATCCTGAGGGAAGGTTTGTGGAAGATGCAGATGTTTTATCTGAGAAAGTGGAGCGTATCGAAAATCAGCTTACCGGTATGAGCAAAGGGATATTTATAACGTTTACTTCAATAGCTGTCGGAACAGTGCTCCTATTAGCTCTCGCCTTATGAAGGTAAGAATCTCACTTTAATATTTATAAAAGATTTAAATCATCTTGACAACCCAAAGGGCAGAATTTAACTTGAGACGTTTTAGATAAAGAAGGAAATGGATGAAAATAAAAACACAAATAGCTGAAGACAGTCTTGTTCGACTGGATATAAAAATCCCGTGGACGGATCTGGCAGACGATTTTAACAGTACAATTGCTGATTTCAGCAAGAACATAAAGGAGCCCGGATTCAGGGTAGGGAAAATACCAAAAGCTGTTGTCAAAAAGAAATACAGAAACGAAATAGAATCCGAGTTTATTGATAAGGTGCTTCGTGAGCGATATCAAGAAATTATAAAGGAGGCGGAGATCGATCCTGTTGACAGCGGCAATTTGATTGAGGTCGAATTTCACGAGGGGGATAATCTGGTAATGCTGATAGAAGTTCAGACTGAGCCTGAATTCAAACTTTATGATTATAAGAAGAACAAATTGGAAGCATTAAAGTATATTATAGATATAAGTGACAACGACGTTGATAAGGCTCTTAATGAGATACGTGAGAATTACGCGGAAGTGCTCAATACCGGTAAGGGTGCGGAACTCGGGAATTTTCTTGAGGTTGACATACAGGAATTAGACGAGTCTATGGTTCCGCTTATTGGGAAGAAGGTTGAGAAGAGAGTTATCAAACTCGGTGAAGGCGATTTCGGTAAACAAGCCTCGGAGCAACTGAAAGGGGCTGTTCCGGGCGATGAAAGAGTCGTAAGAATCAGTCAGGAGCATGGCGATCATTCTCATAATTACCTTTTCAAATTCAAAGTTAATAGTGTTGAGGAACATAAGCTTCCGGAAGTGGATGATGAATTTGCAAACAAAGTCAACTCATCCTTAAAGAGCGTTGAAGAGCTAAACGAAAAACTCAGGCAGGATATTCGAGTTAGATATGAATCCGAAAGTCTTAATCTCGTCAATAACGCTCTTGCAGACGAGATGGTACGCCAAACCAACATAGCAGTTCCTGAATCGATGGTGACAAGTTACCTTGATGGGCTTATCCAGCGCGCTAAGAGTGAAAACAACGGTGATGTGGACGAGGATTACTTGAGGAAAAATTTTAGAGCGGGAGCCATTTGGAATATGAAATGGCTCATGATAAGAAAATCTTTATTCAGAAATGAAAAGCTTGAGGTAACGGAAAATGAAATTGATAAATGGATGGAGAAGACGGCAGAGCTCTATGGATTGGACAAAACAGCTGTATTGAGTTTGAAAAGTGATAATGATCAGCGAGAAAAGGTCAGGCAGGATATTATTGAATCAAAGGTCATGGAAGTTATTCGGAATAACTCGAAATTCAATGAACAAAGTATATCGCTGGCGGATTTTAATTCGATGATGCACGACAATCATCATCATTAGTATCAATTAATAAGGAGCGATAACGGTATGTATATACCGATGGTAGTAGAACAGGTAGGAAGAGGGGAGAGGGCTTACGATATTTATTCCCGTCTTCTCAAAGAACGGATTGTATTTATAGGCGGACCGTTAGATGACAATGTGGCAAGTATAGTCATTGCGCAACTCTTGTTTTTAGAAGCTGATGACCCCGACAAGGATATAAATATATATATAAACAGTCCGGGTGGCGTGATTACGTCCGGATTGGCGATATTTGATACCATGACTTACGTAAAACCCGATTGTGCCACTATGTGCATGGGTCAGGCAGCAAGTATGGGAGCTATACTGCTCGCTGCCGGCGCAAAGTCTAAAAGGTATATTTTACCTCATTCAAGGGTAATGATTCATCAACCCATGGGAGGGGTTCAAGGACAGGCTTCCGACATCGAAATCCATACTAAGGAAATTCTTGGTCTGCGTAAACAACTAAACAAAATTCTGGCTGATGCTACGGGTCAAAAATTATCTAAGATTGAAAAAGATACGGACAGAAATTTTTTCATGGGTGCGGAAGAGGCTTTAAAGTACGGAATAATTGATAAAATTATGTACCGTTCCGGAGAAAAAGATTAATTTTCTGATTATATGGTGAAAAAAAGTAAAGACAAAATGGAGTTGATCTGTTCTTTTTGCGAAAAATCCGAATCTGAATCTTTCCGCATAATTCAGAGTCGTGATGTTGCAATCTGTGATCAATGCGTGTTTGAATCCGTCGAATTGCTTAAAACTGATATCGAAGCAGATGAAGTCAAACATGAAATCAAGATGCCGCCTCCGATGGAAATCAAAAAGGAGCTGGATAAGTATGTTATTGGTCAGGAGCATGCAAAGAAGGCGATTTCTGTCGCCGTATATAATCATTATAAGAGGATATCAAGCAGAAGAATCTTTGAAGAAGTTGAAATCGACAAGAGTAATATACTTCTGATAGGTCCAACGGGAACCGGAAAAACTCTAATCGCGCAAACGTTGGCTCGTTTTCTTGAGGTTCCATTTACAATCGTGGATGCCACCATTCTTACGGAAGCAGGCTATGTAGGTGAAGATGTTGAGAATATACTGGTTCGTCTTCTTCAATCTGCCGATTATGATCTTCAAAAAGCGCAGAAGGGGATCATATATATAGATGAAATTGATAAGATCGGTAGAAAAACGTCATCACCTTCTATCACAAGAGATGTTTCCGGTGAGGGCGTTCAACAAGCTCTTCTGAAGATACTTGAGGGCACTATATCAAGCATACCGCCAAAGGGTGGAAGGAAACACCCTGAGCAACCATTAGTAAATATAAATACAAAGGATATATTGTTTATTTGTGGCGGGGCGTTTGATGGTCTTGAGGAATTGATAAAAGGAAGAATAAAAAGCAGCCTAATGGGATTTGGAGCGGAGGTAAAGAGTTCCGGAGACATGAAAATAGGTGATATATTAACTGATTGCGAACCTGTAGACCTGATTAAATACGGTTTAATTCCCGAGCTTGTCGGAAGGTTACCGGTATTGTCAACTCTTGAAGAGTTAGACGAAAAAGCCTTAAGAAGCATACTTCTCGAACCGAAAAATTCAATAATTAAGCAGTACAAGAAATTATTTGAATTGGATGGTATCAATCTCATATTCGAAGAGAATGCGATTCAAAAGGTGGTTGAATTAGCAAAGGACCGCGGGACAGGCGCAAGAGCATTGCGCGCTATATTAGAAGAGGCAATGCAGGATGTTATGTTTAAAGTACCTTCTATGGAAGATATAATTGAATGTGTGATTGATGAGAGCGTCATTACGACCAAAATCGCTCCCGACGTAAAACGACGCCTCAAAAGGGCATAGAGTCATAATTGAGGCTTCAGCGATTTATACTAAAGCCAACACCGCAGGGATTAATACAAAAAAGACTTGACAAATTTTTTATGCCTCTCTATATTCTTGGATAATATATGGTAACATCTAAATTCAAAAACAACTAATACGCATCTTACTCACTCGAGATGGAAAGTGGCGTAGCGGGCGGTTGTTTTTTTTTAAGAGTATACCTAATATTGCGTAATGCTTTTAAAAATAAGGGAGCGAATCATTAAACCCTTGAAATTGATTAACAACAGAATAAAGGAGCATCACAATATGAAAAAAGCTACAATTCTTGTCTCTCTAATCGCTTTCATATTTTCATCGGTCGCTTTCGCGGGTACAAGCGTGAAGGAACGCGCCATGAAGCGCATGAAGATGAAGGCTCAGTACAATACATCAATGGGACTAACCCAATCACAAATAAACACGGCACTGCCGAGACGCGGTCCCGTTAGTTTGAAGAAATACATTTCAGCTGACGGTGTACTCGCGCAAGTCGACCTGGCAGATAATAACGAGCAGATATGGGGCATTTACGGTCCCGGAACGAACATCATAAGAGACTTCGATACAGGTCGAATCGACATCGGATGGTCGCAGACCTGGGATGAACTTTCGCCGGTGGGCAAGCAGCGGGTGATGGCATATGCCAATTCAGTTGACGATGGAGCGACATGGGCTATATCAAGAGGTATCAGTAGTCTTACAGAGGCGGATCGCGCTTACTATGGTGTTGTAAATCACGCATTTTCCGCCGCCGCAGGTTTCAAAACCCTGATAATGTCCTATGTAATGCGCGAAGACGTGCGTGTCGATTTTATCGAAGACCTTCTGCCGGGTGTCGGATTTTTTACGCCGAAAACAACACTGTTTGATATAAGCGCAGACGTTTCTAACGACCTGGTGTTCACTTTCATGGCTTCCGGCGATAACGCCGCGGGCAGCTCGAACATATATGTTACTGAGTATCAGACGCTCGCTTCCGACTCATTAGAACAAGACAACATAATATTCGTCAAGTCGACCGACGGCGGAGCGACCTGGTCGGACTGGACATACATCTTCGGAGACGGCACGGGTCAGATACCGTTTGACTACAGTGTTGTCAACGGTAACTACTGCGCGCTTGCCATGGCGTTAGACCCAAACGATGTAGACCACATCGGCGCATTGTTCATTACAAGCTTTACCCCGAATTACGACCCCGCATCTGACGATACACTGTTCCATCTTTATGGAATCGGGGGACAAGTCCTAGAAGGTTCTGACGATTACCAGTATTTCTTTACAGAGTCCTTCGATGCCGGTGATTCGTGGTCCACACCCGAAATGCTGCTCGGTCGTAACCCGGCAGACAGGTTGAACTTTGAATATACATTCACATTCGACACTACCGGGAACGGACAGCCAGACGTAATAACCAACGGTTATCCGTACGGCGGCGCATTTTTCTGGGCGTTTCTCTACGAACCCGTTTTCACCAGCGACGGGACGTTTCATGCAACCATAACGCCGACTATTTTCGAGTTTCCGAATGAAGCGGGTGAGACGGTCTTCGACGCAACCGTATCTACAAGCCGTACCGTTGCTATATACGCCCGTAGAGACGCGGCTGGCAACTGGACATACAACCATGACTGGGGTGAGGGCACTACTACGTTTGCGTTTGACTCGTCAGGCAACGAATTGGACTCGAGAATCGGGCAGGCGTGGTTCGCGCAGGTTCACAAGGCGCATGACAACGACAACGTTATCGCTATATCTTACTCATCGAGGCTGACAGCGTATAATACTACCCCTAATCCAACCGGTGACCCGAGAAGCGGCGCATGGGTGTATGCTTATTCACCTGACGGCGGTGTCAGCTGGAGCAGCTCAAAAGCCTATTTCCCCGCTGCCGGAATGCCAGAGGGAGCCGATACTCTCGACAGCTTCGGTGGATGGTTCAACTCTTCAGCTGCCTTGGAGTTGTGGACGGACCCGGATACGTCTGACAAGTATCACTTTGACCTCGTCTGGGGCATAGACGGAGATGATAACATCACGGTTCACCCGGATCAGGATGGCATCTGGTACAGCAGCGAGCCATCATTTAGAGCCCTCCCCATCATAGTAGGCGTTGAGGACGAACGCAGTTTACCTTCTTCGTTCACGCTCAAACAGAATTATCCGAATCCATTCAACCCGAGCACGAAAATTGAGTTTACTCTCACTAACAGGAGCAGAGTGAAGCTCACCGTATACAACATGCTTGGACAAGAAGTGGCAACACTGATTGACGGTGTAATGGAAACGGGAGACCATGATATAACGTGGAACGCTTCAAACGCTGCTTCAGGAGTTTATTTTTATAAACTCAGCGCAGGTGACATATCGCGCACTATGAAGATGGTGCTGCTCAAGTAACTTGCGCATAATCAGTCTCGAGAAGCATTTTCGAGGTGTACTTCTTGAAAGGGAGGAGTCATGCGGCTCCTCCCTTTTTAATTAATTAATGGAGTTCTCTGATTTAATCGAATAACATCACGAGATTTCTTGCGTGACTTAAGCCGGACTTGCCAGTCCGGCAGACTGACGGGCAAAGACAGCTTGTTTCATTTTATGAGCCAGAGATGATTAAATCAGAGGACTTTAAAACAAAATGCTTATATTTTCTTTTCTTCTCCCGGTTGTAAAAAATGCGGAAAAAAGTGGTTGACAAATCAATGATACGACTTTATATTCTGTCGACTGGGTTACTGTAAAGAACGACTTAAACCTATACTTTTGTTAGAAGCCGGTGTTTTTTAACATATTGAGAATGAACAGCTTAGTTTCTATTGAGGAGAGTTATATGCTTAAAAAGACATTCATACTTTTCACAGGTATCCTATTGTTTTATGCCCCGCTGAACGCGGGAACATCCGGAAAAATATCCGGGAAAATTACCGACAGGGAAACCGGCGATCCTTTGCCGGGCGCTAATATAGTTGTGGTCGGCACCTCTTTAGGAGCTGCCGCGGGGATAAACGGAGCATTCACTATTTTGGATGTAAGGCCCGGTATATATACATTGAAGGCGTCATTTATCGGCTATCGTAGTGTGGAGGTTCAGAACGTCCGAGTGACGGTTGACCTCACAACCAATCAAAATTTTGAAATGCCCAGCCAGGCGATCGAAGGCGAAGACGTTATCATTATTGCAGAAAGACCTCTAATAGATCCCAATGCAACAAACGAAGTACACGTGAAACGCGCAGAAGATATAAAGTATATGCCCATTAGAGGATATCAGAATATAGTCGCTACGGAGGCTGGAGTTGTTCAGGTAGGGAATTCTCTTCATATTCGAGGCAGTCGAGCTGAAGAAGTGGCATACTATGTTGACGGAGTTTACATAAATAATGCTTTTACGCTTGCCAGAACAGGCGACGTTATAAATAACTCTATTGAAGAAATCTCCTTCCAGGCAGGTGGATTCGGTGCGGAATACGGCAGCGCAAACGCCGGTGTGATCAATACTACTACAAAGGTAGGCGGTTCTTCGTTCAATATAGGAGGAGAAGCATTTACGGATGCGTTTCTATCAACAGATGATGAGAATTTTGGGGCTTATTCTTATGGGCAGAACCTGCTTACCCTGTCTTTAGCAGGTCCTCTGACAAGCGAGAAAGTTAGATTTTATGTTGCCGGTGAATTCAGCAATGCAGATGATAGAAATCCAACTTCCGCCCCACACGCTAAAATTAATTCCATCGAATTCACGACAGATACAACCGATTATAGGATGTCGCCGCTTCATATAAAGAATTTCCCGGGAGATTCAATTGGACAGAGCATAGTCACAACTCCAATTGCGGAGTCAGTTATAGCAGAAAGAGCGTTTGGTCCGAGACCGCTCAACTCGCGTGAACGATTTAACTTCAACGGCAATATTTTGTTTGACTTGAAACCGATTAGGTTCAGGATTGGAGGATCCTTCACTGACGTCTCTAACAGGAACTGGACTTCAAGGCGTGACCTTTTCAACAGCGATAGAAATTCACGCACGGAAATCAAAACTATCACATCTTTCCTGCAAATGACCCACCAACTTAGCCAGTACTCACTCTATAAGCTTCAGTTTTCGTATTTCAAGGATGACAATAAAATAGGTGACGACTTATGGTGGGAAGATTTTGAAAACTATGGAGATAAAACCGATTGGAACGGCGACGGGATATTCAATTCTTCTTTGCGTGCAGATGGCTTCAATCAAAGAACTGAAAATCATTTTGCACTCTACCGGCCTAAAGGCGCCGTCTTTGATGAATATCGCAACACGATTTCAAGCTATGTCGGTTTGAACGCAGAAATTAAAAGCCAGCGTAACGAACATGAAATAATGATAGGCGGCGACATACGGCGTAATACGGTCGAATTTTATCGTCTTGCGATACCGATGCAGATTGCCGCAACTTATTTCAACAATCCGGATTCTATCGGAATTTCCGGCTTTGAGCAGCGATTGTATCAATCTGTCTACGCAGAGAATATAGGCTTCAATATCTTCGGCGGCGACAACAATATCCTTGAGAGAGACGAAGCCCGCAAACCGATAAATGCCGCATTTTACATCAGGGATAAGGTAGAACTTGAAGATTTGGTACTGAATATAGGTATCAGATGGGATTATCTACAGCCCAATACCGACAGGTTTCAAAGGCCTGATTCTATCATCCTTGAAGGTGGCAAGATAGCCGATACGTATAAAGACGGTTCGGTTCAGCTAGTCGAAGGCGCTACGCACAGCCTATTTAGTCCGAGAATAGGTCTGGCGTTTCCGGTGAGTGATAGGACGGTCTTTCACGCTCAGTGGGGAAGATATTTCCAGCAGCCTGAACTGAACAGATTGTTCGTCAGTTACACGAGGTTCGCAAATAACCTCACAGCTGGTAATTTCACCCTATCGGGAAATCCGGACTTGAAGCCTGAGAAGCAGACGCAGTATGAAGTAGGTTTCCAACAGCAAATTGGAGAGTCTGCCAGTCTTGACATAACAGGATTTTACAGAGAGATGCGCGATTATGTTCAGGTCAGGAACCAGATTAACCTCGCCGGAGCCGGTTATGCTCTGTATGTGAACGGCGACTACGGAACAGTAAAGGGAACGACTTTCTCATTAGACCTCAGGCGTAGGTCGAACCTCATGGGTTCGGCTTCGTACACATTCCAGTTTGCGTCGGGTACCGGTTCCACGGCAAATGGGCAGTTCAGAGCGGCGTGGCAGAATGGGTTTTTTCCCACATACGTCTCGCCCTTAGATTTCGATCAGAGGCACACCGGTTCCGTAAACTTGGATTACCGTCTTCCCAAGGGTGAAGGTCCGGGGTTATTACAAAAAGCGGGAGTTAATTTCCTCTATACGTTCGGAAGCGGACGCCGCTACACCCCTGCCAGACCGACCAGCGCGATATTTCCGTCAAACGTGGATATACCGACAGCAGGGTTCAATACAGGCACGATGCCTTTCTTCAGCCAGCTGGATATGAGGGTTAACAAGCTGTTCAACGTCGGTGGTTTGACTTTGGACGCATACATATGGGTTATAAATTTATTCGACTCGAAGAAAGTAACCAACATCTATAACGGTACCGGCGAGCCTGACAATGACGGTTATTTCGGTACCCCGGCGGGGATAGCGTTCGAAGAGACATCTCCGAATGGCGCCGAACTCTATAGGCTCAGAATCAATAGTCCCAACAATTTCGGTCCTCCGAGACAAATATTTCTTGGCGTAAAGTTCGACCTGTAATTTGACGGGGCGATCAATTAGTAACTTAATGCTCACCGAAATAAGTTTTGACTGACAAACAGATAAAATAGAGGGAATTGGCGGATGAAAGTAGTTGCCAGAATCAGTTTTGTGATTATCAGTGTATTTTTAAGTTCTGTATTTATTATAGAAAGCGCAATGGGCGGCTTGCCTAAAGGTAAAGGACCTCTCAGGAAGCTATCTAAAGCAGCGATACAGAGTTTTGAATTTTTTGATGCTAACCGAATCGGAAGTTGGGTAACCAACGTTGGTGAGTTAGTTTCATTTCGTAAGACGAATAATTCCGGTATGATCTGGCCGAGGGGCACCACGAAAACTATCAACTTCACGTCAGGTATCTGGATTGGAGGGTTGGTGGAAGGAAAAATAAGAACGGCTGTTGCCGAGTATGTGGTTGAGTTCGTCCCCGGTACGTTTAAAGCCGTCTCTGAGAATATTTCTAACCAGGATGATGAGAGATTCCGGGTGTACGTCATCTCCAAAGAAGATTTTGCCGTTGCCGATCCCGGAGTGGACTTTGTGGAATGGCCCTTCGAAGACGGCGCGCCTTTTGTGATGGATTCAAGTGGGAATCCTATCGATAAGGGCGGTAACATTATAGACCGTTCTGACTACGAAAATATGGTGCCTTTGCTCATCGGTGATAAAACATATTGGTCAGTCTCCAATGACTTAGATATTACCGCACACACACAGCCGTTCAACACCCCCCCATTGGGTGTGGAATTGCATCAGATGCTCTGGGGATTTAATCGCGCCGATGCGTTTGGTGATATGATGTTCATGAAATATACCGTTATCAATAAGGGTATTAACACAATTGATAGTGTATATTTATCGTTCTGGGCCGACGTTGACATAGGAGACGCAAATGATGATCTGGTTGGCTCCGATACGCTGCTGAGTTTAGGATATAGTTACAATGAAACAGGAAGTGATGCCGTTTATGGCCCAAAGGTTCCGGCAATCGGTTACGATTTTTTTCAGGGCCCGATAGTGCCGTCTCCCGGAGACACGGCGAAGGTCTCCAGTTCTTTCCGCAGCAGTGGAATAGTGCCGGATTTTAAAAATCTCCCCATGACGTCGTTTGCTCATTATGTCAATAACGCTCCAGCTGGATTGGGGGATCCTGAGACGGCGTTTGAGATGTATAACTTTCAACAGGGGCTTGACGGTCTGGGCAAAGAAAAAATAGACCCGACAACCAATCTGGTCACGAAATTTTCATTTACGGGAGACCCTATTACAGGTGAGGGTTGGATATTGGAAACTTCCGCTGACATGCGCTTTCTCATGTCGTCCGGTCCGTTTACGCTTGCCCCCGGAGATACACAGGAGTTGGTGGGTGGTATCATTATCGCACAGGGTGACGATGCGCTAAGCTCACTCGAAAAACTTAAGAAAGTCGATGAGGTTGCACAGATTGCGTATGACATTGATTTTGCCTTGCCGGCGTCTCCAGACGTACCTGAAACCACAATTGGCGCTCTGCCAAATCAAATTGTTTTGTCATGGAAGCCTAACTCAGAAATATATGACGTCTTGGATCAAATCACCCTTGACGACGATGGGAATCAAACAAGATATAAGTTTCAAGGCTACAATATTTACCAGACCAATGGACCTGTTGATCTCGCCAGTCTGAAAATTGAGAAACTTGCTACATTTGACCTGGTTGACGGCATAACAAATATTAAAGACTTGGTGACTCAAGGCATTGATGTGATAGAGGTTACAGTTCAAGAAGCCAAAGATTCAGGTATTCAAAGGTTTATCAGAATTTCTGAGGATGTATTCACCAAGAGCCCTCTCATCAATTTCAGAAAATATTATTTCATCGTTGAAGCTTATGGATATAATCCATTCGGATTGCCGAAGATTCTTACAAGTCCCAGGGAGATTCTTGTTGCAGTACCCGGTCCTCCACCGGGTGGTACGAAGCTCGAATACGATACCGGCGATACTCTTGGCGATTTCGACAATCCGGGTGTAGCGGATGTAGACCTATTAACAGAAGTCGTAGACCCCAATCTTACCAAGACTAAGGACTATACGATCAGCTTCTTTACCGATTCTTTGAATACAAATTACTGGTGGAGTCTATATGATGAGACTGAGGATTCGGTTGCAATCGACTCCGTCGGTATTGCCACGGTCATAGAGAATAAAACACTTAAAGACATAACGATGGATGTCCTGTTAACCGATTTGGGACAATTTAACCTCTATGACGGATTAAGAGTCGTTATAGATGGAACATATAAACCGGCTGTTGACATTATTGAGGAGATGACGCGTCAAACCTATGCTGACCCGACGGATATAACGACGAGTCTCAACTTCATCGGAACCAGCACTAATCCAGATGCGGAACAAGGAGCAAGAACCTCTGCTCTGCTGAATGGATTTAATCCGAATGTTGCTATGGGGGGAGATCAACCCGAACTCTTCAGGGGCGACCTGGAGCTGAGGATTACAGGTACGGGAAATGGCTCGATGGCTACACGCTACGATTGGATGGTGGACCTTATATCAGAAGCGCTTCGCCGCGACTCCCTCGGCACACTCGTTGAGGTGCCATGGCAGCTTTGGGACGTTGAATATAGAGATCCAGCTACTGGAAAAGTTGGGAGGCAGATAAATGCGTTGTTTATTGATAACAAAGATGATAGGAGTACAACGGATGGATTCCTTAGCATTGATTCGGCCACAGGAGTGAAGGATGTAGTCATTGCGGTCTACTCTGCGTATGACGGTTCGCGGCATACAACTTATGATGAAAGTGCCGCATGGATGCTCTATTTCGGTCAATCTGACAGTATAGGGCTGACTAACGAGAATGTTACAATCAGCGCCGGATATTCAGTTGGCGATAAGTACTTCTTTAAGTTCAACAATCACATTGTACCCGCAGAAGATACTTTACGGTTCAAGGTAAAAGCACCCGATTTTAACAATGATGAAAGTCTGCAAAGTGAAATAGCTCAGATAAACGTATTTCCGAATCCTTATTTTGGTCAGAACTTGGAAGAGATCGACTCATTTAACCGGTTTGTTACGTTTACACACTTACCGGTAAGCGGAGTGACTATCAGGATATTCACCGTAGCGGGACACTTAGTGAATAAGATTATACATGACAACGGAACTTCGATGGAAAAGTGGGATCTCACTAATAGAGATAGGATACCAATCGCTTCAGGTATGTACATTGCGCATATAGATTTGGGAGGTGGTCTATCAAAAATACTGAAATTAGCTGTGTTCATACCGGAAGAACGGTTAGACCTTTTCTAATTTGACGATTAATAAACCGTGAAAAATTTCTTTAATTAGGAGTGATTAAATGTTTTCTATAAAAAGACTGTTATTAACATTATTAGTGATAAGCTTATCGCTTCAGCTCTTGAGTGATATCTCATTTGCCGGGAGCGGAAAAAGGATAGGAACGGCAGGCGCGTTAGAACTTTTAATTCCTGTGGGTTCGAAAGGCGCCGCGTTAAATGGCGCTAATCAGGCATTATCATCCGGTTTAGATGCGATTTATTGGAATCCCTCCGGAATCGCCAGATCATCCGCCCAATCAGAGGTAATGTTTTCACGCTTAAATTACATCGCAGATATTGACATAACTTATCTAGCTGCGATGGTTAGGTTTCAGGGAATTGGGGTTTTCGCGTTTAGTTTACGAAATTTGGATTTCGGTGATATAGCTGTTACTACGGAAGAGCAGACAGACGGTACCGGAGAGTTTTTTTCGCCGACATATATAACAGCCGGACTTTCTTTTTCAAAGATAATGACCGACCGAATTGCATTTGGAATGACTGGTAAAATCATATCGGAAAGTATTATGCGTGAATCCGCTAAGGGCTTTGCTCTTGATATCGGTGTTCAATATAGCTCTGGCAAGGGAGGGTACAGGCTTGGTGTGGTTCTAAAAAACCTTGGTCCTAATATGAAATTTGACGGGCCGGACCTCGAAGAAAAACACCAGCCAACAAATACTGAACCGGAAACAGGCCCGGAACCACGCAGGATTGTAATACAATCATTTGAGCTTCCGTCAACCCTTGAATTGGGTGTGGGTTACGAATTTTCACTTGGTGAGCAAAATTCATTAGAATTATCGGGAGATTTCGTAAATAACAATTTTTCTCTTGATGAATTCAAGTTTGGAGCAGAATATTCTTTGAACGACATAGTATTTATTAGGGGTGGTTATAACTTCGGATTGAGAAGTGATCCAACTAGTAGAGAAAAATTTACCGATTCCAATAATAATGGAGTTTGGGATGTTGGCGAAAATTTTGTCGATGAGAACAGAAACGGTATCTGGGATGACGATGAAGGTACGTTTACGGTAAGTTCTGAGAGTTATTTATGGGGTCCGAGTATTGGCGCAGGGTTAAAATATGATGTTTCCCCGGATATGACCCTCAGTTTTGATTATGCCTATCAAACAGCTGATATATTCGAAAATAATCAATGGTTTACACTCACAATATCATTTTAATAATTACTGATATTCCAAGAAATTTAAGGCCTCTAAATTATTAGAGGCTTTATTTTTCAAATGAAGCAACTAAAGTTTGATTTTCTCCTTTATTTTTATTATAATTTGGCCTTAGCGATTATATTCCCTACGAGGCATAAAAATGCAAATTAAATTTTGGGGTGTTCGCGGCAGCACTCCAGTACCGGAACAAGGTTTTCTACGATATGGAGGTAACACTTCATGTGTGGAAGTGCTTGTCAATAGCGAGCATAAGATCATATTTGATTCCGGTACAGGAATCAGAAATCTCGGTGAACAAATCTCAAGATCAAATCCTGACAAATCTTTAGAGATTCACATATTTTTTTCTCATCTCCACTGGGACCACACACAAGGACTTCCATTCTTTAAGCCGATATTTGAGGAAAAAAACAGGGTGATCTTTTATGGCAGAAGATATGAAAACTCCAAATTTTATGATAAGCTTAAGGTTTTGATGGGCGATATATATTTTCCGGTGCCGTTTGACCATCTTCCATCACAGGTAGATGTGATTGAGATTAATGGCGACGAACCTATCATTATAGGGGATACATCCATAACCGCTAAGCATTTGAACCATCCAGGCGGATGTCTTGGTTTTAGGGTCGAGCATGACGGTAAGGTGTTTACCTATGCCACAGACAACGAACATCCTGAAGAAGGATTCAATTCAAATTTGATTGAGCTGGCCAGAGACTCGGATATCCTGGTTTATGATGGTCAATATACACCTGATGAATATGTAAACAAGCACATGGGATGGGGGCACAGTACTTACGCCGAAGGTGTTAAAATAGCCGAGGAAGCCAAAGCAAAAAAACTGGTTTTATTTCATCATGACCCAAATCATACGGATGAATTTATAGACGAAAACATTGTTGCGCCGGCACAGGCAATGTCTCCGAATGTCATTGCGGCTCAGGAACGACTTTTACTTACATTATAGCGTTACATTTCTGAAATAATATCATAGTTAGTCTGAATATTTCTAAATAGAGCTTGACTGAATATCGGGGTATAGGTATATTTATCGCTGCCTCTGAAATTAGAGGCGTCCACAACTATGTTGTGGAAGTGTTCTTTGACAACAGGTATGTGCGGAACAAACGTTAATAATGAGCCCTTATTATAACTCAAAAGTGTAAAAAAACAACAATGGAGAGTTTGATCCTGGCTCAGGACAAACGCTGGCGGCGTGCCTAACACATGCAAGTCCTACGAGAACCACGGAGCTTGCTCCGTGTAGTAAAGTGGCGAATGGGTGAGTAACA
>JADFMS010000023.1 GCA_022563775.1 Fidelibacterota bacterium
ATAATTATTTCGGTGCTGATTGTATTGACAATCGGCGTGGGATTAGTGCTGTATAAGAGAAGAAACAACACTGTTCAAACATCAGGGGGAAGCTGATCTTGTCCGGAGTAAGAGTGAGATTTGCCCCGAGTCCGACCGGAAATCTACACGCCGGGAACGTCCGTACGGCGCTATTGAACTGGATATTCGCAAAACAGCAGAACGGAGTATTGATCCTCAGGATAGAAGATACCGACCAGGATAGACATGTGATCGGTTCTGAGGAGGGGATAGCAACAGATTTGAATTGGCTGGGAATCGAATGGAGCGAAGGTCCTGATGTCGGGGGGGAATTCGGGCCTTATCGTCAATCGGACAGGTTAAAGATTCACGAAGAATACGCGGAACGTTTATTAAGGGAGGGCAGCGCTTACAAATGTTATTGCAGCGAGGAAGAACTGCAAATGGAGCGCGAGAAAGCTTTGGCGAACGGATTGCCTCCCAGATATAACGGTAAGTGCAGAGACCTTTCTGCGGAAGAAGAGAAGAAAAAGATCTCAGAGGAAATCAAACCGGTTTTACGATTCAAAGTCAGAGACGGAGAAGTTAGTTTTGTCGATCTTATTAAAGGGGAGATAAGCTGGAAATTAGATAATATCGGAGATTTCGTGATTCTGAGATCGAATGGAATGCCGTCATATAATTTCGCGGTAGTTATAGATGATGCGCTGATGAAGATCAGCCATGTTATAAGAGGTGAAGGGCACGTTTCAAATACGCCGAGGCAACTTTTAATTTATGAAGCGCTGGGTTTCAAGATTCCGAAGTTTGCGCATACTCCAACGATATTGAATAAAGAGAAGAAGACACTTTCAAAGAGACATGGAGCTCTTTCGGTAAAACATTATCGTGAAGAGGGTTATATTCCCGAAGCTCTTGTGAATTACCTAAGTTTACTATCATGGTCGTCAGAGAGCGGAGATGATATACTCAGCAGAGAGAGGATAGTAAAAGAATTCAGTTTTAGCCGGATGTCCTCATCATCAGCCGTCTTCGACGATGACAAGCTCTTATGGATGAACGGTCAATATATTCGAGCCTTAAAAAGCGAAGATCTGCTGAATCTGTCGCTCCCGATTCTTGAAAATTCCGGATACACGACAAAAAATTTAGAGAAAACGGCTAAAATATTGGAAGCCGTGAAGGGAAACTTAACCAAAATGTCGGACCTTCCGCAATATGTCGAGCTTTTTTACAAATCGGAAGTTGAACCGGATGGAGCTGCCGAAAAGGAACTGATCGAGAAAGAAGAGTCAAAGCAAGTTTTTAACAAATTTATCAATGGCGTTGAAAAGTACGATGAGATCAGCGCTGATGATTTCAAAGAAATAATGAAGCAAGTTCAAAATGATACAGGAATTAAGGGTAAAAACCTCTGGATGCCCGTAAGAATAGCGCTGACGGGTCAGAGTCATGGTCCTGAACTACCGATGTTAATAGAGTTTTTTGGTAAAGAGGAAGTAGTCAGCCGCATAAAAAAAGTGATGGGCAGCTGATGCAAATAGTCAGCTTGAAAGCTTACGCCAAGGTGAACATAGGTCTGCGAATTGACGGCAGAAGGAATGACGGCTACCATACGTTGAAAACTCTTTTTCAGACCATCAGTATTCACGATAACCTGATATTGGAATTACAAGATGAACAGGGAATAGGTTTTTCCACGACCGGTTTAAAGGTTCCGACAGGTGAAGATAATATTTGTGTCAAAGCCGCGCGGAAAGTATTAGAGCGTGAAAACCTGAAGAGCGGCATAAATATCAGACTCGAAAAATATATATCGGTGGGTTCCGGATTAGGCGGGGGAAGCAGCGATGCGGCAGCAGTGATTCGCGGGTTAAATAAATTACTGAAACTCGATCTTGATAACTCTGAAATGGAAGCAGTCGCACTCGAATTAGGCGCGGACATCCCATTTTTTATTCGAGGAGGTTGTCAATATGCCGAAGGAATTGGAGATCTCTTGAGTCCCGGAGAAATTGAAGACAATTTCATAGTCCTCTTGGTGATTCCGGACATCAGTATTGCCACAAGTTGGGCATATAAAAATCTTGACTATTTAAGCTTGACAAGCGATACGGAAGACGTTAATTTAGCCCGTTTCCCACGTAACGGGGAAACAAATAAGAGAAGATATTTTAGGAATGATTTCGAAAATTTAGTGTTTTCGGAATATCCTGAAATAGGAGAAATAAAAAGACAAATATCGGAATCCGGAGCTGTTTACGCTTCACTTTCAGGCAGCGGTTCTGGGGTGTTTGGGCTTTATGATTCAATGGATGAGGCGGAGAACGGAAAAGAAAAGCTTGGTAAAGATTACGATAGTTATATTTTGAAACTAATTCCGGGGTTCAAGGATTGAAATTTGGGGTGTCGCCAAGTGGCAAGGCACAGGACTTTGATTCCTGCATTCGGAGGTTCGAATCCTCCCACCCCAGCAAAATATAGGATAATATGGGAAGTACTTTAAAAATATTCAGCGGTAGGTCGAGCAAGCAATTAGCCGAAGGTATTGCTAACTCTCTTGGTCAACCCTTAGGCAAGCTTGAGATAGTTGAATTCAAAGACGGCGAACTTTATGTGAAGTATGAGGAAAATATACGTGGATGTGACGTTTTTATCATACAATCCACGAATCCTCCCGCAAAAAACTTTCTTGAACTATTTCTGATGATAGATGCGGCAAGAAGAGCTTCAGCTAAGCGAATAACGGCGGTAATACCCTATTACGGCTATGCAAGACAAGACAGAAAAAACACACCGCGAGTTGCGCTTTCTGCCAAATTATTTGCTAACATGATAATTGTAGCCGGCGCCGACAGGGTAATGGCGATGGACCTGCATTCGCCTCAGATACAGGGATTTTTTGATGTCCCGTTCGATCATTTATATTCATCAATGGTATTGATAGAGCATCTGTCGAAGATGGATTTTATTGAGAATGCAATTATAATGGCTCCTGACATAGGTGGAATAAAAATGGCAAGAGCATATGCCCGCCGTCTCGACCTTGATCTTGCGGTAATTGATAAAAGAAGAGAAAAAGCCAATAAATCCGAGGTTATGAATATCATCGGTGATATTAAAGGGAAAAATGTCATACTGCTTGACGATTTGGTTGATACAGCAGGGACTCTTATCAACGCCGCGGATGCGGCTCTTGATAAGGGGGCAATAAATGTTTACACAGCGGCAGCGCATCCGGTTCTTTCGGGTGATTCAGTTGAAAGGCTGAAAAAATCAGCGATAAAAAAACTCATTGTTACTGACACCATACCCTTACCTGATAACGGGCATTCCGATATATTGGAAGTTGTGTCGGTTGCAGAAATTTTTGGTAAGGCTATCATGGCTATACATGAAGAACGATCTATCAGCACCTTGTTTGATAGTCAGGATTATTGATTTTATAAAGGAGTATCGAAATGGCAAATGATGTACTTAATGTGCAATCACGAATAACTGAACGGAAAAGTGATCTCAGCACTTCAAGAAGAAACGGGATAATACCCGGTATTTACTATACAGTAGGGAAAGAACCTATTTCTCTGAATGTCAATGAAAGAGAGTTAATGGCTATCATTGCATCCGGCAATGTGATTATTGATATGAAAGTGGATGATAAGGACTCACAGAAAATTATCATCAAGGATATGCAAATTCATCCGGTTACGGATAAAATTGTTCACGTGGACCTTATGGGGATTCGGATGGATAAGGAGATAGAAATTTCGATTCCTATTCATTTCGAGGGAGTTCCTGAAGGAGTGAAATTGGGCGGATTACAGCAATCGATTTTGAGGGAGCTTCTTCTTAAAGGCTTACCGGCTGATATTCCCGAGGTTATTAATTTGGAAATCGAGCAACTCGATATCGGTGATTCCATACATGTGCACGAAATAAATATTCCGAAAGTCACAATTGTCACAGAGGCTGAATTAGCTATTGTTTCTGTCGTGACACCGAAGATCGTTGAAGAGGAAGTTGTAGAAGAAGAATTGGAAGGTGTTGAGGGAGAAGAAGGTGAAGAGGCTGTTGAGGGCGAAGGTGAAGGCGAAGGGAAAGAGGGTGAGGGAGAAGCTAAAGCCCCGGAAGATGCAGGTGACGCTCCATCGGACAAAAAATAACCTGCATTTCAATTCATCTTGAAATGTTTGATAGGATTAGGAAACCCGGGAGCGGAATACGAAGGCACGAGGCACAATTTTGGATTTATGGTTGTGGACAGAGTTGCCAAACTTAAGAAAATGGAATTCAAGCCCGGGAAAGGAAAATATTGGGAATCCAAAGACAGAAGCGGTTCACTTTTGCTTATGAAACCTACAACCTTTATGAACGACAGCGGATTAGCGGTTAACGAAGTTATGGAGCGGTATGGTTTTCCTGCCTCGAAACTGATGGTAATATATGATGACCTTGACCTGCCATTGGGCAGCGTTCGCATAAGAAAAAGAGGAGGCGCCGGTGGTCATCATGGAATGGAATCGATCATATACCATCTCAACAGTGAGGATATTCCCCGCATAAGGTTGGGTATTGATGACGATAATCGTTCTGATGATGTAGATTTTGTATTGTCCCGATTTGAAGAATCTCAATTAGATGATGTGGAAAAAACGGTAAATTATGCAGCTGAAGGCGCGTTAGAATTTATTTATAATAATATCAGTAAAAGCATGAATAAATATAATAAACGTGAAGATAATAACATAATGAACAAGGAGGAAAATTAGATTTGGAAATTCCGGGTTTTGTAAAGTTGGCGCCGTGGTTTGGAATAGGGGGAATGGTCGTAGCGTTCTTCATTTACCTTTATATCTCGAAGCAGGATGAAGGAAATGAGAAGATGAAAGAGCTCGCCAAATTGATTCACGACGGTGCGATGGTTTTTTTAAAAAGAGAATACACGATTCTCTTGGGATTTATAATTGTTGTGACAGGTTTTCTATATATGCAGATAGCGCCGCAAACTGCTCTTGCTTACGTTGCGGGCGCAATGTGTTCGATGTTTGCGGGCTTTTTTGGGATGAAAGGAGCTACAAAAGCAAATGTCAGGACTGCTCAGGCAGCTTTGACCCATGGTGAAGCAAAAGCTCTTTCGGTTTCTTTCTTTGGCGGGTCTGTTATGGGGCTTTCAGTCGCGAGCCTCGGATTGCTCGGCGTAGGCGTTTTTTTCCTTCTGTTCGGACAATCTGTCGATACAGCGCATTATATTAGCGGATTTGCAATGGGAGCAAGCTCCATAGCGTTATTTGCAAGAATAGGTGGAGGTATCTTTACCAAAACAGCCGACATAGGAGCCGATTTGGTAGGCAAGATCGAAGCGGGGATACCGGAAGATGATCCTCGAAATCCGGGAGTTATCGCAGACATGGTTGGCGATAATGTCGGTGATACAGCCGGAATGGGCGCCGATATCTTTGAGTCTTATGTAGGTTCAATAATAGCGACTATAGCGATCGGGGCAACATCCGCAATGACTCAATCAATGCCGATAAAGTTTATGGCGCTGCCTCTGATCTTGGCAATGCTCGGTTTGGTTGCTTCCCTGTTGGGAATTGCAACTATTAAATTTTTGAGTAAGGGAAGCCCGGCAGGAGCGCTGCGATATTCAACAATGATCGCCGCAGGTCTATTTCTCGTAGCCACTTATTATGCAACGGAGATGCTCGGTTTCAGGGGTAGTCTGAGCGAGATGGATGTAACGGGAATTTCTTTGTTCTGGTCAGTTGTTGCCGGAACTCTTGCCGGAATTTTCATAGGATTGGCAACGGAATATTATACCGGAGCGGGTCCTGTAATGAGAATAGCGGAATCATCCAAAACAGGACCGGCGACAAACGCTATTACAGGATTGGCTGTAGGATTCGAAAGCACAACAGTGCCGATTCTGATAATTTGCGCCACGATTTATGCCTCCTCGGAAATGGCAGGGCTTTACGGAATTGGTCTTGCAGCTGTGGGCATGCTCGCTACTGTCGGCATCACGATGTCGGTTGACGCTTATGGACCGATAGCGGATAACGCTGGCGGGATAACTGAAATGGCAGGATTAGGCGATGATGTAAGGAAGATAACCGACGGACTTGATTCATTAGGAAATACAACGGCAGCCCTCGGGAAAGGTTTTGCAATAGGTTCTGCCGCGCTGACGGCGTTGGCGCTTTTTTCAGCGTATACGCAGGCGGTAAATCTCGAAGAGATAGGTATAGATATATCTAAACCCATAGTTGTGATAGGCTTTTTATTGGGTGGAGCTGTTCCATTTCTTGTAGCAGCCCTCACGATATCGTCTGTGGGTAAAGCCGCAAATAAAATGGTGGAAGAGATTCGCAGACAATTCAGGGAAATACCCGGTCTTATGGAAGGCACTGGTAAACCTGATTCCGCCCGATGTGTGGATATCAGCACCAAAGCAGCGCTTAGAGAGATGATCCTTCCCGGACTTATAGCTGTATTTTTTCCGGTAATAGTAGGATTCGGACTTGGAAAAGAGTCTTTAGGCGGATTACTCGCCGGAAGTTTATTGGCAGGCGTATTTCTTGCTCTCTTCATGTCAAACGGCGGCGCTGCGTGGGACAATGCCAAGAAGTACATAGAAGAGGGGAATATGGGCGGAAAAGGTTCCGATGCGCATAAAGCAGCGGTTGTCGGCGATACTATCGGCGATCCCTTCAAAGATACCGCAGGACCGTCAATGAATATACTGATAAAGCTGATGGCGGTTGTATCTCTGGTGATAGCACCATTACTTTAAGAAAACGAAACGGAGGAAATATTGAATTATTATGAACTGATGTATATTATCGATTCTTCATTAGAACAGGAAGAGATCTCTAAGGTGAAGAAAGAAGTTGATAATTTTCTAACTTCAGAAGGATCGGATATTTACAGTAGATCTGACTGGGGCAGAACCAGGTTAGCATATGAGATAGAGAAGCAAAATTACGGTCATTATATCGTGCTGAAATTTGCTGCGAAACCAGGTCTTATAAGACAATTAAGAGAAAAATTCGGGTTAATGGATGCGATTCTCTCCCATTTGTGTGTTTCTCTCGATGAAGAGCCTGAACGGATAGCCGAAGAGGAAATTGAAAGAAAAAAACCGGTCAGCACTTATGATTCCACTGTAAGTAAAGTGACGAAGGATGATGAAAAAACAGAATCGGAAGATAAGAAGCCTGATGAAAACGTAGAAATTGCAGAAAAGGAAGAAGAACAAAAAACTGATGAAGTAGAGGAATCCGCATAAATGTCAGACTTGCGTATGCCGGATCTGAATACGGTGATCATAGCCGGAAACCTAACAAACAATCCGACGTTTGGCGAGACAAACGACAAAACACCTGTCGTAAATTTTCATCTTGCATCGAATCGAAGGTTTAGAGACAACAAAGGGCAGGTAAAGGAAGATGTATGTTTCGTAGGCGTGGTCGCATGGGATTCTCTGGCGAGGAGTTGCAAGGGAAAGCTGGTCAAGGGCAGTTCTGTCGTAATATCGGGAGAATTACAATCAAGAAAATGGACGTCGGAAGATGGTCATAACAGGACGATCGTGGAGATCAAGGCTCGAAAGATCCAATTTCTTGATAAGTTCAATAATGAAAAGAAAAATGAAGAAGAGACGAACAAGGTAGACGAACCCTCCTCGGAACCGGTACCGAATGAAGGTAATGGAGAACAGGATGTTGAATTGTCCAAAATAGATGAAGCTATCGAAAAAGAAGATAGAACTAATGAGTTTGGATATAAAGGATTAGAGATTTAATTATCGGAGAAAATTAAATGGCGATTTCAAAGAAAAAGATATGCAGATTCTGTGATACAAGGGGTCTGGAAATTGATTACAAAGATGTTAAGATGCTGAGAAAATATATTACCGATCAGGGTAAAATTATTCCCCGCAGAGTTTCAGGGAATTGTGCGAGGCATCAACGTGAAATGACTACGGCGATCAAGAGAGCAAGGAATATCTCTCTCATTCCATATTCTGTAACAGCTGTATAGCAGGGGGAACTCATGAAAATCATACTCACAAAAGATCATGATACTCTTGGTGAAGCAGGTGATATCGTAAAAGTTAAAGACGGCTATGGGCGGAATTACCTGATTCCGAGAAGTTTAGGACTTGCGGCTACGAAATCAAATACCAAGATATATGAAGAGAGTAAAAAACAAAAAAGCGCGCAGAAGAACCGCGAGCAAGAACAAGCGGAGATATTGGCAACTGAAATCAGCAAAGTATCATTAACGGCGACCGTTCAAGTTGGGGAGGACGACAAGGTCTTCGGAGCAATTACTTCTCAGGATATAGCGAGCCTCCTTTCTGAAAAAGGGTTCACGGTTGATAAAAGAGATATAATTCTTGAAGAACCCATAAAAGCGCTCGGTATTTATAATGTCCCGATCAAGGTTGAAAAGGATGTACAAGCAGAGGTAAAACTCTGGGTGATAAAAGAATAAGTTAGCTGTTAATAGTTCCGTCAAGGCTATGCCTTGTTTATGTTAAAAGCGTAGGATTGTTCCTCCGCTTTTTGCTTTAGATGAATAATTAACCGTTTTAATTTGCATTTACTATAGCATTTCCATAACTTGATTCTCCATGAACACTTCGGAAAATCAAATTATCAGTGTAGTGTTTCCTCTTCTGTTAGATGAAGTTTACAGTTACAAGGTTCCCTCAGAATGGAATGAAATTGAGTTAGGATGTCGTGTGGCGGTACCTCTGAGGAACAAGACGGAAGTCGGCTTCGTTATTGAAATATCGTCGGGTCCGGGCGGGTACAGCGGTCGGCTGAAACAGGTAATTTCATTGATAGACAGCCGGTCCCCGTTTTCAAATAAGATGTTAAAGTTTCTCAGATGGATGAGCGAATATTATCTTTCACCGCTCGGTCTGGTAATGAAAGCAGCGCTCCCGGCAGGGATGGGGGTAAAGAAGTCCAAGAGAGTAATACTCATCGACAGGGATGCGATGAAAGGCAAACGCTTTTCCGAGGTGATGGAGCTGATCTATAAAAAACTTCTAAGAAAGGAGAGCTACAGCTATGCTCATCTTAAAAATTTCATCGGTTCGGATGGATTCGATCCCGCGATGGAAGCCTTGCTGAAAGCGGGAGCCATAAAAGTTGAAATTAGTTATTCCGGTTATGAAGCGCTCTCTCCGGACAGATCAGGGAAACGTGATTTCCAGATGGAAGAGATACTATTGACAAGAGCCCAGGCAAAAGTTTATTCCCCTATACACGAATCCCTGAGCGGATCTAAACCAAAAGGATTTCTATTGCATGGCGTAACGGGAAGCGGTAAAACGGAAATTTATCTTCGTGCGGCGCGTGAAACTCTTTCAAATGGGGGCGATGTATTGATATTAGTTCCAGAGATAGCTCTGACTCCTCAGATAGCAGAACGGTTCGGACAATATTTCGGTGATAATGTCTCTGTTTTGCATAGCGCTCAAACAGAGTCAGCTCGAAGAAAAGCTTGGGAAAGAATAAAGAGAGGTGAATCGAACGTAGTAGTAGGAACAAGGAGTTCAATTTTCGCGCCGCTTGAAAATCTAAAGTTATTGATCGTGGATGAAGAGCAGGAACCTTCTTACAAGCAAACGGAACCCGACCCGCGCTATAGCGCCCGTGATGCTGCAGTAATGCGCGCTAAAATTGAAGGCGCTACACTGCTGCTCGGCTCGGCGACTCCAAGCTTGGAATCAATGTATAACGCCAAAAAAGGAAGGTATAAATATATCCGATTGTCGGAACGTTACGGTAAAGCAGCCACTCCGACGCTTCATCTGATAAATTCAGAGGCAGAAAAAATTAAAGGCGGCTTTTCAAAGGCGATAATTTCATCACTCTTGAAAACAAAGATAGCTGAGCGGTTGAGCAGCGGTGAGCAAATAATACTTCTTCAAAATCGACGAGGCTATTCTCCTCTTATCAGGTGCAAAGAGTGCGGTCATGCAGAGGAGTGTCCGGATTGCAACGTCACTTTCACCTATCACGCCGCCACGAATGCGATGAATTGTCATTATTGCGGAAAACGAACGGCAGTCCCATACAAATGTCCTGAATGCGGAAACAGAGACCTATTGTTTCAGGGAATTGGAACTCAGAGAGTGGAAAAGGAATTATCAAAATTATTTCCGAAGGTGAGAGTTCAACGAATGGATATGGACACGACGAGTTCAAAAAACTCTCATTGGAAGATACTAAACGATTTTAAAAAAGGAAAATTTGATATTCTCCTCGGCACGCAAATGATAGCGAAGGGATTGGATTTTGAGAACGTAACACTCGTGGGAATAATTTCTGCCGACACGGGACTCTATCTGCCCGATTTCAGAGCGAGCGAAAGGACGTTTCAGTTGATCTCGCAGGTAGCCGGCAGAGCGGGTAGAAGGAAGATCCCGGGTGAAGTGGTCGTACAGTCTTTTGCGCCAAGCAATCTACCTATTCAGGGAATAGGTGAAGAAGAGCAGGAAAAATTTTACAAACAAATCATGAAGGAGCGGAAGTTACAGTCTTATCCTCCCTTTGGTAAGTTGATAGTGTTTGAATCGTCTTCCGAAAGCAGGGAATCAGCGATGAACGGCGCAAAACTCATTCACTCGGTTTTAAAGAGGATTTCAAACGGTTCGAAATTGTTGGGACCTGCTCCGGCTGTGATAGAAAAACTTCGGAAGAGATACCGGTGGCGGGTAATGATCTTGTTGTCCGGAACAGGAAATAAGAGATTACAGGAAATGAAGCTGACGCTAAGAAGTATGATGAAAGAGATACGAAAAAAAATGCAGAGAGATCTGAGGCTAAGTGTTGACGTCGATCCGGTAAATATGCTTTGAGCACAGCGCTGATATATTTTTATTACGTTTTGCCGCTTCTAATTCTACCGCAAGAAGCAAATCCGGTATCCGACTGGAAAGTATTGAACGAAGGTTTTATCAGGATCCAATATCATGCATATGACACTGATATAGCCGATCTTGTCTATTTGGTCATAAAGAAGAATTTCGATAGAACAGCTGAAATGGTAGGTTACGGTGGGCCGGCTATCGCCAATATTGTGATAAGCGGCAGCGAAGATGAATACAATTTATTTACCGGAAATCGGATGCCGACATGGAGTCAAGGTTCTACGGACTATGAAAATAGCAGGATCGTGCTCAAATCACCCTCGTTTACGGGGATAAGAGAATCGGAGCTCAGAAGAACCGTTATTCATGAGTTTACACATTTTTTGATAGGGGCTGTTGCGCCTCCGAGCAGCGTTCCACGCTGGTTTAACGAAGGAGTTGCGATGTATTTAGGAGGAGCGGAAACATTCCGCTCCAAGATAAATATATCAGCGGCAATTTATACAAAATCACTTATATCGCTAAACGAAATCCAATACTTAATGACATTCTCCGGTGACAGGGCAAACCTTGCTTATGCGGAATCACGCGCCGCCATAGAATATTTGATTGAAATAACTGACGAAAAATCGATAAGATTTATCTTAGCGGAATTATATTTGAACAAATCATTTGAATCTGCGTTTACAGAGGTGACGGGGATGGAACCTATTGATTTTGAAATTGAGTTCAGAACTGTGATTCGTCAGCGATACAGGTTTTACTTCCTTGCTGCGGTTGGAGATTATATATGGTTTTTAATACCGGGGTTATTCATATTGGCTTACTTAGCAGTCAAAATAAGGAATATGCAAACTATAAGAAGATGGAAGATTGAAGAAGAGCAAGATGAATTTGAGTAGGTTTGCAATCGGGTTCCTGAGCCTGATTTTTCTCATTCAGGTCACATATGCGGGAGAACGACCCGGTTTTGCTTTCCTGAATACAGAGATGAGCGCGCGTGGAGCTGCCCTGGCCGGAGCGATGATTGCAAAAAGCGGAGAGGTTCACGGACTCTTTCATAATCCTGCTTCACTTGCCGGAATTGAGGGTATAGCCTGGAGCACAAATTATCTGAACCACCTTCTCGATATGGGCGGGGGAAATCTGATGATAGCGAAGAGTACGAATAAAGGCAGCTTTGGAATAGGAGCTGCCTCTATAGATTACGGAACTTTTGAACGGTTGGATGACAGAGGTAATAACGTCGGCGCTGATTTTGTCGCTTCAGACCTTCTTCTTTCTTTTGGTTACGGGTATCAGATAGTTTCGTTCCTATCGGTGGGAGCAAATTTGAAATGGGCGAGTTCAAACATTGATGAATATTCCGCGAATGCTATGGTTTTTGATGCCGGATTCGTATATGAAAACTCTGAACTTGATTTGACTATAGGCGGTGGAATTTTCAATCTTGGTAAATCCAGCGCATTTGTAGATACAGAAGACCCATTACCCACAAATTTCAAACTGGGTTTGTCTAAATTATTAGCGCATCTACCGATGAGACTGAATGTCGAAGGACGCTGGCTTTCGTCACCTCCACCAAAAGAGTGTGGGGAAAACATACCACCTGTTGAATGTTTTTTTAAGGGGATAGTTCCATGGAAATTACTCGTGAGCGGTGAAATAATGATCTCTCCGAATTTCAATCTGGTTATAGGAATGAACTCTAACCGGTTAGACCTTGATACTTCTTCATTAGGAGAGGATTTCTTTTCGGGCGGTTCTCTCGGTTTCGGACTGAATTTCGAAAAATGGCGTGTGGATTATGCGTTAACATCTTACGGAGGCGCCGGATCAATTCAGCGTTTTGGAGTATCGAGCGGTTTCTAATTCAGGCGTAAAGTAACAATATAATTTTCATATAAAATCAAGTCAAAAAACCTTGATTTCTCACTTATTGCGCTGTTTCTCCCTCGATAAAAGGGTTGCCATTTTAACGGTTTCTTGATAATTTCACTTCAGTAAAGAATAGACAATTAACGTCGCCGGAGGGGATGAACAGTGTCCTGGTTAAAAACATTTATAACGTATGAAAAAGCGCCAGGCGCTTGGTCTTGGGGGTTGCACAGGATCACGGGTTTAGGATTGATGTTTTACCTGTATCTTCATATTCTTGCCCTCACGGCGCTTCAAAAGGGACCTGAAGCCTTTAATGCGGAGATGGTACTGTTCAAATCACCGATATTCATGTTTCTCGAATGGGCGTTATTCGGGTTAGTGCTCTTCCATTCTTTTAACGGATTTAGGATAGTATTAATAGACCTTGCCGATGGAGCAAAATACCACAAAAAATTGTTGTATTGGTTAACGGCTGTAAGCATAGCGCTATTTATTGGGATGGGGTACATAATCTTTTCAGGTGTTTTTAACTAATCAGAATTATGGTATGAACAAAAATGGCTTATAGACAGGTAAGCTCTAAATCAGGTGGCGCACTCTCCTGGTTTCTCCAGAGAGTTACGGGGGTCGTTCTCCTTTTTGTAATGATCGGTCATTATCTACTGATGCACTATAACATCGATTCAGGTCATACTTACAGCGCCGTTCTAAGCCGTATGCAAAATCCATTTTACAAAGGACTACAGATGACATTTGTGGTTGTAGGAATTTATCACGGCATAAACGGTACATGGTCTGTAGTGCGGGATTTCAAACTGAAAAAATCGGTATCATGGACCATATACGCTCTCTTGGTTATTTCCGGAGTTGTGTTCGGTCTTATCGGCATAACGACACTTATGTCTTTCTAAGGAAGAAGAATTGATTCACCAATACGACGTAATAATAGTTGGAGCAGGCGGCGCGGGACTGCAAGCTGCCATTGAGATACCTACGGAGAGCAGCTGCGCGGTACTGACAAAAGTTTTTCCGACTCGTTCCCATACAGGTACAGCCCAAGGCGGGGTGAGCGCCGCACTTGGAAATGAGGAAGAGGATTCTTGGGAATGGCACGCATTCG
Organism: Fidelibacterota bacterium; assembly: GCA_022563775.1. Next base: position 13,893 of record JADFMS010000023.1, read on the forward strand.
ACACAGTCAAGGGCGGAGATTATTTAGGCGATCAGGATGCAATCGAGACGATGTGTAAGGACGCTATCCGCGCTATCATCGCGCTTGAACATATGGGTATGCCGTTCAACAGGACTCCTGAAGGGAAGATAGCCCAACGCATGTTCGGGGGTCATACTGCCAACTTTGGGGAAAAACCGGTTAGACGCGCGTGCTATTCGGCAGACAGAACCGGACATGTGATGCTCCAAACGCTCTATGAACAATGCATGAAAAATGACGTGACATTTTTCAACGAGTTTCACGTCATGGATCTTATAATAAGGGAGGGAGTCTGCCGCGGATTAGTGGCGATAGAGATTAAAACGGGAGAAATCCATATTTTCCATGCCAAAGCGGTGATGTTCGCGACAGGTGGTTACGGCAGAGTTTTTCAAATAACTTCAAACGCTATGGCGGGAACAGGCGACGGGTTCGAGATGGCATACCGAAATGGCGTACCGCTTGAGGATATGGAATTCGTGCAGTTTCATCCGACGGGATTATGGAAGTTGGGGATACTTGTTTCGGAAGCGGCGAGAGGCGAAGGTGGAATATTAAGAAATAAAGACGGCGAGCGGTTCATGGAACGTTATGCCCCGAGTATCAAGGACCTTGCTCCAAGGGATATGGTTTCTCGTGCGATATACACTGAAATTAAAGAGGGGAGAGGTATAGAAGCGAGCGATGGTTCATTTTATGTGGGATTGGATCTGACACATCTCGGAAAGGAGATTATAGAAGAAAAGCTCCCTGAGATAACCGGATTTGCTAAAACATATCTCGGTGTGGACGCAAACGAAGAATGGATACCTGTCCAGCCTACTACCCATTATGCTATGGGCGGAATTCCCACCACAATAGATGCGGAAGTTATTGTAGATGAAAATAACACAACTATGCCCGGTTTTTACGCTGCAGGCGAGTGCGCTTGTGTATCGGTTCATGGCGCCAACAGGCTTGGAACCAATTCACTCCTTGATATTCTTGTATTCGGCAGGAGGGGCGGTAAAAAGATAACGGAGTTTCTCGTTAACGCCGAATTACCCGAGTTGCCCGATGATGCTTCTGAATGGACTCGGAACACTATCAAGCGAATCAGAAACAACGACAATAGCGTTAAAATGATAGATGTCAGAAACGAAATGCAATTTACGATGATGGACACTTGTTCGGTGTTCAGGGTAGAAGAGAGTATGAAGGAAGGGCTTCAAAAGATCAAAGAATTACAGGAAAAATATTTATTGGTTGGAATTGACGATAAATCCAAAGGGTTTAATACAGATCTGCTTGAAGTAGTCGAATTAGGTTCTCTGCTGAACACAGCTGAAACCATTATCACGTGCGCAATAAATCGTAAAGAGAGTCGGGGAGCTCATTGGAGAGAAGATTATGCAAAAAGAGACGACACCAATTGGCTAAAACATTCTCTGATATTCGGCACGACCGGTTCTACGCCCGACATCCGGTACAAACCGGTAATTATCAAACAATTTGAGCCTAAGGAAAGGGTATACTGATGGAATTGACCGTTAGAATACAACGATACGACCCGGAAAAGGACAGCGCTCCTCATTTTGAGGACTATAAACTCGACAATGTCAATAAGACCGATCGAATATTAGATCTTTTGAACAGGATAAAATGGGAAATAGACGGTGGATTGACATACCGCAGGTCATGCACTCATGGCATTTGCGGTTCAGATGCCGTTAAGATTAATGGAAGAAACCGCTTAGCATGTTCTGTACTCGTTCAGGATTTGAAAATAAGTAAATCCAGAATTCAGATAGAGCCTATTCCCGCTCTTCCGCTTCAAAAAGATCTTCTGGTTGACATGTCTTCTTTCTTTGAAAAATATGAAATTGTGAAGCCTTATCTGATACCGAAAGATGCCCCTCCGGAGAGAGAACGATACCAGAGCAACGAAGATGCTGAACTACTCTTTGAATCGGCTAAATGTATACATTGCGGAAGCTGTTCCACGTCTTGTCCGTCACTCTGGGTGAATGAGAATTACATCGGCCCGGCAGCTTTTCTGAAAGCATACAGGTTCATCTTTGATACACGGGATGATGCTACGGCAGAACGACTCGACCTGATTGATTCAGCTGATGGTCTCTGGCGATGCCACACTATATTTAATTGCGTGGAGGCATGTCCAAAAGAAATAGATATCACATGGCATATTTCTCAGCTGAAAAAGGCGGCATTGAGTCGGGAAATCTAAGGTGTGGAGACCATTATTCGTTTATCATTTCTTATAGTCTTATTTTCTTCTCTTTTAGCAGCCGCATGTGGGGAGAGTGTTGCGCCTGTGGACGTTAGCTATCAAGAACACATACAGGATGGGATTTTTAATTTATCATGTCTGGTCGCTTGTCATGACAGCGCGCGACAGGCGGGGTTAGAACTTACTTCCTGGGAGACGCTGATGGAGGGGGGAGATAACGGACCGGTAGTAGAAATAGGTAATGCGGAGGCAAGTCCATTGGTTTGGAGCGTAGAAGGACGGAACGATCTTGGAATCTCAGTGAGCCTTATGCCGCCGGCAGGATTTCCTCAGCTTAACGGAACTGAAATTAGACTAATCAAGGATTGGATAGATCAAGGTGCCAAAAATAATTAAATTCAATAATTGTACAGCATTTGGTCGGTTGCTGATTATCTGTTTGGTGATCACTGTTCAATCTAAATCTATAAGCGCTCAGGAGCTTCAATTTTATGGAATCCCGGAATACGGCAGCCGTTCGATCGGGATGGGACTAACAGGAATAATTGATGCTTACGGACCTCTGTCGGTATTAAGAAATCCTGCCCTGAACAGGACGGGAAAGCGAGTGACGATAAAACCGTTTTTTCAATGGATAGGAAACGGTGAATGGGAGGATGTCACTCTCATACCTCGACAGCTGAACGACATGATCTCACCTGATAATGTCAGCAGCGCTACAGGTTTGACGTCAAGATATCTTGGTGGCGTAATTCAAGGAAGAGGTTTTACACTTGGTTATATTCACTCCAATCGTAAAGAATTTCTATTTGATAAAGGTCTGATAACAGATATAGGTATTTACACTATAACCCCAAAATATTACGGAAGGCGCGTAAAATCAGATCTTCTCTTTGCCGGATATAATCTGAAATTCAGCAGTAAAGGAAGAATCGGGTTCATGCTCAAAAATTTCCAATTTCGTGATACAGGAAATATAAGTACATCCTCATCATCCATTGTTAACAGGGACGGAGTCGATAACTTCTTAAATGAAATAGAATCGACAAAAGAGACAACAGTTGCTGTTGATATTGGTGGACTTTTTGGGCTGTCACTCTTAAACAAACCGGTAACTATTGGATTCTCTCTCATTAACGTTGTTTCAAGTGATTCCGCAAATGAAGAACCTGTGCCATTTTATCTGAATGCGGGTATCGCAGTAGTACCGCTCAGGAATTTACTGATTGAATTCAATGTTATAGATATTAGTGATGAGGACGGGATGTTCTCAAAAACCGGAAAACGCATTGGGATCGAGTATACAATGCGGGGATTGCGGATTCGCTCAGGTTTTTACGGGGATAATCTCTCTTTCGGATTGGGTGTAGGCGGCGAAGGGCTAAGTATCGATTACGGAGTTATGGAGATTGAACACACTAATGTGATAGGCAGGAATAACAAAGAGAGTTTTCAATCTATACAGGTAAGTCTTAGCGGGAATTTCTATTGACAGATGATTATGACGAACGGTCTGCCGGATTTATTCTTTGTAAAAGGAACGGTGAAACTAAATACCTGCTTCTTCTTCATGGGAGCGACTACTGGAACTTTCCAAAAGGAAAGCTCGAATCAGGGGAATCATATTTAGAAGCTGCGCTGAGAGAATTAAAAGAAGAAACCGGAATAACAAAGATCGAAATTGTGGATGGATTTACATTTTCATACGATTATTCGTTCTATGCCGGGAGTTTAAAAATAAAGAAGTTAGTAAAAATGTTCTTAGCGTATTATCTTAGAGGTGATGTCGTTATTTCATATGAACACAAAAGATTTAAATGGTCAACATTTGATGAGGCGATAGCGATTTTAAAATTTGAAAATATCAAACGGCAATTAAGGGAGGCGGAATCGTTTCTTGCTAAGAAGAATCAGTAGCAGGGGAGTAAACATACTTGCGATGAGAGTGTAATTATGGTTAAAAGGGTCATGACGGCGGAGGAATTAGCCGAGTATTTGCAGTTCAGCAGATCGACGATATATAAAATGGCTCGTGAAGGATTTATTCCTGCGATAAAATTCGAAAACGTCTGGCGATTTTCTAAAGATGCTATAGAAACATGGTTAAAGAACAGCTCTGAAGAGAATTTTAAGGGTAGTTTGGAAAAAAGCATCGGAACATTGGAAACAGTAGAATTCAGAACATTCGAGTTGCGCTTGAGAAGTAACCTTTCAAAAGAAGCGTTTTATGGCAATCACTGATAGAATATTATTGAACACCGATGTATTGCTTCACGCGGCTGATTCAACATCGCGGCTGCATCAGCAAGCCTATCTCGTCAGAGAAATGGCTCTGAGGGGCGATATAAAGGGATGCGTAAGTAATGATGTCCTCAGTGAATTATTGATGGCGTTCACAACTGATTACCATGTTTGGAATCCGTTAAGCGTATCAGATGCGATCGGCGAGTATGAGAAATATGTCAATCTGAAATCAATAACAAAGATCATGCAGTTACCGGAAACTTTTAGAACGCTGAACCTACTCATAAAGGATTATGGTCTTCGGGGGACTGACATTAAATTAGCAGAACTCATAGCTACTATGATCGACAATAGAGTGCACATAATCTGTACATTCAGGCAGGAGGAATATGAAAGATTCAAAGAGATCGATGTTCTTAACCCATTTGAATTCGACAACAGGCAGACGTTCATTCAGTTTGGCGAATAAATTTCTAATCTCAATTCTCTTACTTCTTCCCCTTTTTGTTTCATGCGCTGAAAACACTGATTACAAGAATTTTCATCAGGCGGCATTTGTCGCTGATCTGCATGACGATACTCCCATATCTATCTTGAACGGATTTGACATAGGAATAAGAAACAGTGATGGTCAGATAGATATGCCCCGAATGCGGGATGGTGGGATGGATCTCATATTTTTCTCAGTCTGGTTGTTTCCGAGTGATTATTTAGAAAAAGATTTAGCATTTCAAAAGGCAAATGAAATAATTGACGCGGTAGAGGCTGTTGAACAAAAATACCCTTCTCAGTTGAGATTGATACGAACGGCCGATGAGGCAATTTCAACGGTAGAAGAAGGGATGTTAGCGGGAACGTTCGGAATGGAAGGCGGCTATCCAATTGAGAATGACCTGTCAAAACTTGAACATTTCTACGAGCGGGGAGTTAGATATTTTGCTCCCGTGTGGAATAACAATACTTCGTGGGCTACTTCCGCAGAATTCGAGACCACAGATACAACAAATTCAGTTTTTGGGCTAACGAGGTTCGGCCAGGACGTCATAAGGAAATGTAATGAACTCGGTATTCTCATAGATGTATCGCACTCCGGAGAGCAAACAGTCAAAGATATATTGGAAATCAGCGAAGACCCGATAATCGCCTCACATTCGTCTGTTTGGATTCTTACTCCTCATTTCAGAAATCTGAAAGATTACCAATTGAGGGCTATAGCCGCGGGCGGTGGAGTCGTGTTCATAAATTTTTACTCCGGTTATCTTGATAGCACTTATCAGAGTAAATTCGACGCCTTGCTTGAAACGCGAAAGAGTGAACTTGATTCAATAAAAGATGAATTGGAATTTCTCGGAAAGGGAGATGAATATTGGGAGACTCGAAATAGTTTTCTTAGGGATGATATAGAAAGGATTAAACCGCCATTTGAAGTCCTAATAGACCATATAGATTACGTAGCGAAGTTGGTCGGAGTCGAGCATGTGGGATTGGGGTCCGATTTTGATGGGGTATCGTCTATGCCGAAAGGCATGAACGATGTCAGAGATCTTCCTAAAATCAGTCAGGCGCTTTTTAGCCGTGGGTACTCGAAAGGAGACGTTAAAAAAATATTAGGTGAAAATTTACTTCGGGTGTTTAAGAAGGTAACCGGTTGACTATAGAATCAGACTATCGCCCCGGCTGTCTTCAACGCGTTTAGGATATAGTTTTCGCTTGATGTACCGGGAACGACATATTTTTCCTGAATGAGAAAATAAGGCGTATCGGTAAGTTTCTCAAATTGTTGAGCTCCGGCGCTACCATTGGATACATTGACAATTTCAACGTCGATCTGTTTATTATTCCTGGCAATCCTATCAATTCTATCTATGGCTATTACGCACTGGGGGCACAAATTTGTAACGAACAGCTTTACGTCAATCTTCGTATTTTGCTCTCTCTTTAAGCCCTCTTTCATTGAGGATGACGACTTTTCGTTTTTGGAATTCAATCAGACCCTCCCTCTTAAAATCGTTAAGGCAAGCTGTGGTTGTTTCCCGTGTAGAACCGATAAGGTTTGCGTAATCATAATGTGTAAGGCTGATATCGATGAGTTTCTTATCTCCGACAGCTTTGCCATGACGGTCTGCAAGTCGAAGGAGAAGGAGCGCAATCCTTTCATGTACTCCACGAAATACGAGGTCTTCAAGCATGGTTTCGATCTGGCGTCGCCTGAATCCCATGAGTTTTGTAATGCTGAGAGCAAGCTCAGGTTTTTTATGGATGAACTCTTCAAAGTCTCTGCGGCTAATGATACAAAGATATGCATTTTCCAATGCCTCGGCAACAGACGACCTTGTTTGGTCATCACTGACAATAGAGCTTTCACCGAAAATTTCACCCGGTTCGAGTATAACGAGAGTGATCTCTCTTCCATCTTCCGATATTTTTGAAATCTTAACACGGCCTTCCTTCAGCAAGTAAACCTGATCGCTCACATCTCCCGGAAGATATATCAAGGACTTCTTGTCGTAATGCTTCATATGGGTGATGCCGTCGAGCTGCTTCATTTCCGCCTCCGACATACCTTGGAAGATGTTTATCCGTTTCAAGTACCATGTTTTTTCCATTTAACATTGCTCCAAATTTAACAATATTTACGTTGATAAATGTAATTGTAGTTACATAGGTTAAGGTAACAAATCAAGATTTAAATTAACTTTTGAAAAGTTCGAGGTTAAATTCACATTGATTCCGGCGCCGAAATGCCGAGTAAACCGAGCCCGTTTCTGATGACAGCGGCTGTAGTTACGCATAAAGCAAGCCGGGAAGCCGTAATCTCGTGATCGTCGGAAACCACCTTATGCTCTGTATAAAACCTTGAAAAGAGCGTCGCTAACTCACTAAGAAAAACCGTAAGCAGATGCGGTTGAAGCATAGAATTAAGTTTTTCTACCATCTCAGGGAATTCACCGAGAAATGTGATAAGCGCTTTTTCTTCATCAGAATTTAGTAAAGAGAGATCAGGTTCGTCATAGTTTTCATCCCGCTCGGCTGCCAATCGGATGATACTTGAAATCCGCGCATGGGCATACTGAATGTAATAAACGGGATTTTCATCTGTCTCTTTCTTTGCCAAGTCCATTTCGAAATTCAAATGACTGTTGACGCTCCTCATGAGGAAAAAATACCGAAGTACATCCTCTCCGACCTCTGTTTGGAGTTCGTCAAGAGTAACATAATTCGCCTTCCGCGTAGACATTTTGATCTTTTTCCCCTCTTTCGTGAGCGTTACGAATTGATGCAACAGAATCTTAATTTTTTCAGTGTCATACCCAAGCGCTTTTACGCCCGCAACCA
>JADFMS010000073.1 GCA_022563775.1 Fidelibacterota bacterium
ATTTTCACGCTGAGTTTAACTTCAGACTCCATATAAATCAAGTTAAAAGACGAAGATCAATTAAGAATTAACAAACCTGCCTCTTTTTGAAAACTTAGCCAATAAAAATGGGCGGGATGAACCCGCCCTAAATTATCGACATTTTAAATTGCCTAACCGAAGAACCTTGTCTGCACTTTACCGTAAGCTATATGACCTTGATCGGTCATATCTTCTCTTTCGGCGACTTCCTCTTTCATTATCATTTCAATTGTATCCCACGGACACTCTTTCACGCATATAGTACATCCGATGCATTCTTCATAATCGACCACTATTATCTGCGCATGACCTTCCATGACCGATTCCGGGCTATCGGCTAAATACATACAATCAACCGGGCAAAAGGCAATGCATACCTCACATCCCGTACACCCATCCCAATCGACCCATGCAATAGGGCGTGGTTTTTTAGGTTTTTTTACCGGTTTTATTTTTTCTTCAGTTTCTGCCATAAATCTGCCTTTCTATCCTTGGCTATCGATTATTGAATAACGCTCAAGATGAAAATTTTGCGTCTGCTTTGGCTGATCCGCCGGCGCTTATTGTAACCTCTGTAGACTGCTCGCCAAGCGTCTCATGCCAGAATTTTAAAGTATATGTACCGGCAGGAACTCCCGTCAGTGTGTAGTTACCCGCTTCGTCTGTCGTTACATAGTACGGATTTGCAGCGGCAACTATCCATCCCGACATCCAGGCATGAACATCGCAGCGTAATTTAATAAACTCGGCTTTGGTGAACTTTGCGGAAATTCTTTTTTTAAATTTTGGCTGAGCCTTATTTAACGGTTTGTTCAATTTACTGAAAGTATGGATATTATGAAGAATTCCATCGCTGTTAAGAATGCTTAATTTCTGTCCAATACCTACAATAACGACATGCGGTTCAAACCGGCATCCATTTTGGTCGAGCGTATATTTCGCCTCCCATTCCTTTCCGGATTTAATTCCATCGATGTAAACTACTACATTCTTCAATCCACCGGATTTACTCACTACAACATCTTCTTTATATTTGTCATGAACGGCGCAAACTTTGACGTCTTTCTCTATCTTCAAGGCTTTCAAAACGGGGGCGGTGCCGTCAAACGAAATAGTACCTGCTATTGTCCCCCCGTTTGACACAGTCCCCGGTGTGTACTGCGCCACTGCAGTCAAGCTGAAAACAAGCAGCGTCAGTACAATTTTAATTATATTTTTTATATTCATTTCTGTTCTCCCTATTTTGTGCTTATTGGGAAAATTTTATCCCCCCAACTGTAAAATGTAATTCGTCATTAACTCAATTTGTTTATCTTCATCCCCATCGAGAATATCGTCCGGTCCGGATTCATCATAATATTCCGGATCAAAGAAGGTAGGCATTTTAGTTCCCGGTTGAATCAAATTCGGATTTCTGATCCATTTCGGAATCCATTCCGGACGTAACCGTTCTTTAGCAAGCGCTAAATCCGGCGCCCAATCAGTGATCGGTCCCTCTGGTTTTTGATCTCCCTGTTGATGACAGGAGAAACAGGAAAAGTAGTCAGCTGAAACGAGCAGTTGTGCATCCCTGAGAGCCTTCCCTCTTAATTTTCCATTTTCCTTATACCGGTACGGGAATTCTTGTTTAGACGCGTGAGTAAAGAATTGCTCGATCACGAGAGCTTCTTTGTCCGATAAACTGAAAGTCGGCATCCTGACACTCAACCAAGGTCGTATAACTTTCGGATCTTTTACAAACCGGAAAAGCCAATCGGGTTGAACTTTTTCACCCTCTCCGTTGAGTACCGGAGGCGAAAAGACTACTGCTTCCTCTTCCGTATATCCTCTGTTGACCATAACCGCATTTAACGGGTGCCTGATGTCTCCGCCTACATTCTGTATTTCATGACAACCTCGACAATTGCGTTCTTGAATTAGTTTCAGTCCTTCATGAACTTTAAGTTCATGCGAGTCTAAGTTCCTCATCTTTGTAGAGGCGATTTTCTCCTTGGTTAAACCCATAATGACCGTGAGAACTGCATTTGCTTCCTCATCAGAAAAACTGAAATTAGGCATTCTAAGTTTTTCGTCAAAAGTTTTTACTTTGCCCTCATCGAATAAACGCGGAGTTTTCAGCTTATTAAAGATCCAGCTTTCTTTGCTGTGTTCGATTTGGACCAATCCGAAATCAAATCGAGAAAGCAGTTTTGACCCTTCTTCAGTGAGTTCCGTTCCGATCTGTTGAGCCTTTTCAAATCCTGGAATAATATGACAACCGAAACAGCCGTATCTACCTATGAGTTTCTCACCGAGAAATTCGTTCTTTTCTATACCGTTCATACCGGACAGCTTAGCATCCGCTTCTGCCCGTGACATATTTCTCTTAAGGTAATCATATGTGAGCTCGTCCAAGACTTCATTATCAGTGTTCGGTAATGGCAACATATCAAAATCATTATTGTTCATTGAGAGCAGATAAGAAGTGATATCGGAAGCTTCCCGGTCGCTTAATCTCATACGAGGCATAACCGTTTCGGGGAAATATTGCTCAGGGTTTTTTAGCCAATGGTATAACCATTTTTGATTTACTTTGCTGCTCAGTCCGAACAGATTCGGTCCGAATTCTCTTCTGCTGACCAGCTCTCCCGCATCTTCTTCGTATGACCCATCAAGTTTGTGGCAACCGAAACATCCGAGGGTTTCCACCAGCTCTTTACCTCTTCGAGCGTTTCCTCTCCTCGGCAGATTGCTGTAATTTTCAGATTCCGATTTGGCAAAAATATAATCCACTATCGCTCTTACCTGAACTTCGTTTGAAATTATATCCTTGGGCGTGCTTGAATTCATTAATCCGAACAGACGAGGCATTTTTGTTTTGCTTTGGAAATGTTTCGGGTTATTTACCCATTTATACGCCCATTCCTTTGTTACTTTGGATGATAACTTACTGAGGTCGGGGCCCACTTTCCGTAGATCATTGAATCCGTCTATTTTATGGCAACCGAAGCAGCCGTTCCTTTTGATCAGGTCGACACCGGCATTTAGTATATCGGCGCTGACTACCTCTGCCTGAGTATTATGGCATTTAAGACATGATGCTTCAATCAGGTCTGCCCTATACATCGGATAATCCCAGTGATGCGGCTCCTTCCAGCCATATTTCTCGATCCATTCCTCCTTCTGCTCATTATTTTTAGGAGTATGGTATGTATCCCGGAATGTGACGCTTCTTCCTAATCCGTTATGGCATGTTGTGCATCCGAAATCGGAAAGTGGATGGGGTGAATCTTTATTCAAATATGTCTCGAGATTCGGATGAGTGCGATATGGTTGTTCTTCCTCTTCAAAACCGGATTTCTCAATGGCGAGATGACAAGTCTGACATCTGTCAACTCGAGGGACCGTAAGAAAATTCAGATCTTCATGCAAATCAGGAATTACGACCTGAATTACTTTTTCGGTAGGGCTGATAAAATCGAGCATCGGGAGGTTTCTGAAATAATCATTTGCAAAGCTCGGACCGATCTGCGCAAGATATGATTCCATCTTTTGAATGTCTTTTGTAAGATCTTTCAGCTCATTCTCGCCCGCTTTCAATTCCGAAGCTAAGCTGTCTATCGCTCCTTGTGCTTTCTCCATTTCTATAGATATAAGTTCGAGCTGAACCGAAGCTACTTCCATCATTGAAGAGTGAGTATCCATAAGGAGTTTTGATTCAGCTGCACTTTCGGTCAGGTCTTCCTCCAATTGGACTTCATAGCTATATTTTACCGCATCAAATTCCGACTTGGCGAAACGAAAGTCCTGATCTATCCTATAATGTTTTTTATCAAGGCTTAAATATTGGTCATTTGCAGCCTCTACTTTTTCTTCCTGTTCAGCGATTATCGTTTTAGATTTAGCGATTCTTTCTTTTACATCCATTAGTTGTGTAGAATCTATTTCCGCCCGCATGGCTTCTAATTCCTGCTCGGAACGGTCTATATTCATCGCCCTGAATTCGCGCTGATATTCTCTCCACTCTTTTATATAATCATCGGCAACCATCAGAAATACGGTAGCAAGGAGAAGAACGCTCGCTAATGCAAATACCATATGTAATCGAGGTACGTTATATAGAAATTCTGTATCGTCTTTGGGCTTAGCCACTTAGCCAATCCTCCTTAAATGTTAAAGAAAATCTCCGGTATCGCCAATATATATTTCAAATTAAACAGCCATCGCAGGTACATTTTTATCGGAACACTTACCATCAATAATAAGAGAGCAATGAAAATAGCATATCTGCCTATTCCTAATTTCAGAAACAGGTCTGAAAAATATTTTTTGGTCAAAATCAAGGGCGTTATCATAAAATATGCCAAAAGGATCCCTATACCGAATATCTCTCTTAAAAACCAATTATTAGGCAATCCTACGCCAAACCATTTGATATAAATAATTTCAGATAAGTTAATATTCACTAACGGCTCCAGCTTATGAACGTCCCAATATTCATAGGGCCCGAAGAAATTCCAATTGGGCCCTCGAAGGAAAGTCCCTATCACTATCAGAAGTATCCATAAGAGTAACCAACCGAATATAAAGATAGAGATTGCCATCTTTCTCTCTGCGAATGAATAATAGCCGTTTCCTTTCGGATTTTTATCTATAAACGGAATAGCCATCAATCCTACGACACAAAGCCCCGGAAGTAGTACTCCTGCTATCCAGGGATCGAAGTAGACCAGCAATTCTTGCAATCCGAGAAAATACCATGGAGCTTTTGAAGGATTCGGAGAGTTTGCGGGATTTGCAGGCTGCTCAAGAGGAGCCTCTAAAAGCACAGACCATCCTATAAGCAAAACGAGCGTGAGCGTGAGCGCAATAAGTTCTATATAAACCAGATCAGGCCAGACTATCACTCTATTCGGCTCTATTTCCGCTTCCATTACCGGCTTACCCGCCGCTATACGCTTATCGTTGTTAACCGCCTGCCACATAGCCAACCACGTGAAAAAGAAAATGAGAAATATCAATCCAACTATTGGAACGTTATCAGGCTTCGTCACAATGAGTAGAAAGTTTTCATCGAACAAGCTTACAATAAAGAAGAGTACCGACGAAACACCCACTACTATCATTGCCTTTCCCGACCAGAAAATTTCAGAATACTTAAAGCTCGTGAATAATATTATCACCAACAGTGTAAAAAGGATCGGCGGGTCTGAGATCACATTGATTATATCTTTCATATCTAAAATGCTCTCCTGTTACACAGGTCCGGAGATGTTTCCATCTTTGCGGATTCTGAAAAAATGAAGTGCCATTAAAATGATGACAACAAATGGTAACGCAACACAATGAAGCACATAAAATCGTAAAAGTGTCGCCTCACCGACAAAACGTCCACCGAGTAAAGCAAACCTTACGTCATTTCCCGCATGAACAAGCGAGATACCGCCTATTTGAAGGAGTGACGCCCCGGGACCTTCATGTCCAAGGAAAGGTGTTGCCCGAGCCATGTTGGTACCTACCGTTACCGCCCATATGGCGAGCTGATCCCATGGAAGAAGATATCCCGTGAAGCTTAATAATAGTGTCAAAACCAACAGTATAACACCAACTCCCCAGTTAAACTCGCGCGGTGGTTTGTAGGAGCCTGT
>JADFMS010000024.1 GCA_022563775.1 Fidelibacterota bacterium
AAAATACTGTGATAAAATTAGAGCTGGAAATTAACCTAAAGTACATATATTCGCAAGATAAATGATTACCGATTTAATCGTTAATAGGAGTTTTGAGATACGTTTTTTGGAACACGAAAAAAGTGTCGCAAAAACCAACGTTTATGATACACTTTTTTAGTGTTTCGTAACTCATGCGTTTATGAGAATTGAGCAAAATTTTCAGGCTTAATCTGTAAGATAGCGAGTAGTTCTGCTAAAGGGTGCGGGTCGATCTGTTTTCAGGTTATTTCTCTCCACCTCAAGACTAATTGCCTACAAAATTCATAATTGCTTTCAAAAACGAGCAAAGTATTTTGTCGAGATTCCATTTATTGAAGTTCTGCTTTATCCTATCCATATTCAATCATGAAGTAATAAATTCATAAGTCCTGATTTCTCATTAGGTAGAAATTACGTTACCATTCGTGCTTCGCGTTAGGAGGTCTTGTTATTGTGTACCTTAGTTCCGTTTCTAACAAGGTTGATGAGAGAGCCTTTCAGGATTATTTCAACCTGTCTTTCGCTCAGTGCGTGCTCTGTTTCATAGGTTTTGTTCTTCGTTTCGTTGAGGAGGCTGACCTTTGTGCCGTTCCGAATGACGCTTCTAAGGTCAGAAACCGAAATAACGTCGTCTTGGTTTATCTTTACAAAGTCATCAGGATTGAGGAAAGTAAGCGGCAGAATACCGAAATTGATGAGATTTTGCCAGTGAATTCGGGCAAAGCTCTTAACGATAATAATTTTTACACCAAGGTATCTGGGTGCGATGGCTGCATGCTCCCTGCTTGAACCCTGACCATAGTTACTTCCTCCTACGATAAGCGAGCCCTCTTCCTGGCGTTTCATAGCTCTCTTATAATAGGTCTCGTCAATCCGTTCGAAGACGAATTTACTTATTTCCGGAATATTGCTCCTGAATGGTAATACTCGGCTTCCGGCGGCCAGGATATCATCGGTTGACACGTCATCGCCGACTTTCAGGAGCACCGGCAGCTGCAGCGAGTCGGGAAGGGGGTCGAACTGAGGCAGCGGCTTTATGTTCGGTCCCTTTTCGAGATCGATCTTTTCGTTATTTACACCGGGCGCGACCAGCATGTCGGTATTGATGATAATCTTTTCGGGTTCCTTGAACCGGGGATAATCCATGTCAATTGTACGTGGGTCGGTTATAACACCAGTTAGAGCAGAAGCGACTGCGGTTTCCGGACTGCACAGATACACCTGGTCTTCCTTTGTACCGGAGCGACCGGGGAAGTTCCTCGGCACGGTTCGCAGGCTGATTCGGCCGGTGGCAGGCGCCTGACCCATGCCGATGCAGCCGTTACAGCCTGCCTGATGGATGCGCCCTCCAGCGCGAAGAAGCTTTGTGTAAAGTCCCAGTTCTATGAGATTTTCCTGAATCTGACGTGATGTGGGATTGATGTCAAAGGAAACACCGTCATGCACAAGTTTGCCTTCGACCATGAGAGCTGCGACAGCAAAATCCCTGAGTCCCGGATTAGCCGATGATCCGATCATCGCCTGATAGATTTCCAGCCCGGCTACTTCGAGAACGGGAACCACGTTTCCTGGGCTACTGGGTAAGGCGATGAGCGGCTCCAGCTCGGAGAGGTTTATCTTATCATATTCATCGTATTCGGCGTCATCATCGGCGAGAATCTCGCTCCAGTCTGCCTTACGCCCATGAGTTCTGAGATAGGTTTTGATGTTGTCATCTGACGGGAAGATTGATGAAGTCGCTCCGAGCTCGGCTCCCATGTTGGCGATAACGTGGCGATCCATAGCCGTCAGAGTTTCTAAGCCGGAGCCAAAATATTCAATGATTTTGCCTACCCCGCCGTCGACGTTATGCCTACGGAGCATCTCGAGGATAACGTCCTTTGCGCTAACCCAATCTGGAAGCTTTCCCGTGAGCTCAACACCCCAGACTTTGGGCATCTTAAGGTAAAACTGGTTGCCCGCCATCGCCATGGCTACCTCGAGTCCACCTGCCCCCATTGCAAGCATTCCCAACGAACCGGCGGCGCATGTATGGCTGTCGGAACCGAGAAGCGTTTTCCCCGGTACCCCGAATCGCTCCATATGCACCGGATGGCTAACGCCGTTGCCCGGTCCGCTGTACCATAGTCCAAATTTTTCGCACGCACTGTGCAGAAATAGATGGTCATCAGCATTTTTGAAATCTGTTTGAATCAAGTTGTGATCTATATACTGGACCGATAGCTCGGTTACAACCCGTGGGATTCCCATCGCTTCAAATTCGAGCATTACCATCGTTCCCGTGGCATCCTGAGTGAGAGTCTGGTCTATTTTAATTCCGATCTCCTCACCCGGAACCATCCTTCCATGAACAAGGTGGCTTCCAATCAACTTTTGAACAAGATTTTTTCCCATTCTCAAAATTCCTAAATTACGGTAAGAATATACAGCCGAGTATGTGGATTGTAAAGATTCTAATTATGTTGATTTTTCAACTCCATAATGGCAGGAATTTTGAAACAAGCCTTAAATAAAAGAAACGGAATTACGCTGTTGAAGCTATCAGGCAGTTCGTATTTAGTAAGTGAAATAGTTTAATTTGTGATATTAATTAAATACGCCAGCTATTTTTGTTCCACATGAAGGGCAGACCCCATTTTTTATATCCATAGACAATACGTCATGCCAGTTTCTTTTAATCAGATCGGCATTACATTCAGGACAATATGTAGTTGAAGATTCGATATCAAACACATTCCCAACGTAGCAGTATTTTAATCCTGCTTTTATAGCTATATATCTCGCTCGATTAAGGGTATTTGGATTCGTTCGGGGTAGATCCTTTAGCTTGAAATCAGGATGAAATGCCGAGAAGTGTAACGGGGATTCAGGCCCTAAGTTTTCGAGTATCCAGTCTACCATCTTCTTGAATTCATCATCAGCGTCATTAAGAGTAGGTATAACAAGGTTAGTAATTTCTATCCAAACTTCTGTCTCGTTTTTTAGCCATCTTATTGTATCTAATACTGGTTCCAATTTGGATAGTGTTATTTTACCATAAAATTCCTGTGAGAAAGCTTTTAGATCAATGTTTGCTGCATCAACGTTTGCGTAAGCTTCTACTCTTGCTTCTGGTGTTATATATCCTGCTGTAACCCATATACTCTTAGGACCTTCCTGCTTAGCTAATACTGAAATGTCCATCGCATATTCTGCCCAGATGGTTGGATCGTTGTAAGTAAAAGCAATTGAAGGGCAGTTATTTTTTTTGGCAAGTTCAATCACCTGTTCGGGAGTCGCCTCAAGAGTGTTCGCGTCATCGATCTTTACTTTTGAAATATGCCAATTCTGGCAGAATTTACATCCAAGATTACAACCAGCCGTGCCGAAACTTAACACCGCTGACCCGGGTAAAAATGGAATAATGGCTTTTTCTCTATTGGATCTACTGCAAACCCTGTAGGTCTGTCATAGGCAATATTATAGATATCTCCATTGATATTTTTCCTTACATAGCAAAAACCTGATTTTCCCTCTGGTATTTTGCAGAATCTCGGACAAAGAGTGCATTGCACCCTCTTATCCTCTATTGGTTTTTGCCACCTGCCTAAGCAGTCTTGGTCGTTTCTCATGACAGCTATATTCCGATTTTGAAAATTTTTTCGGCTAATAGTCAAAGTAAACTTAGCATAAGTACTTTATTAATTCACACATTTCACCAACTCAAGTTGAAAGTTGTCTAAAAACTCACGAAAACGAGAGCTTATGATAATTAGCTTTCGAGACACGGGGCGAACTGTTAGTTATAGGAACGATTATGAGAACTGAGCAGAATTTTCAGTGCATTCTAAAGACTTAATGTGTAACATAGAAAGTGGGCTAAGTGGTGAGGGCTGGTCAAGCGATGTAAGAAAAGAAAAGGAAAGGAAAGCTGCGCTGACAATACGATCCCTAATTAAAGCCAGGTTGTCTAATGCCTGATCCTAAAGAGCTTCCGTACCTCTTGAAACTTCTTGACGATGAATCGGAAGTGGTTAGAGAGGCGGTCATGAAAGAGTTGGCGGCTTTTGGGGAATCGCTGGAAGAGGAGCTGGCGCGCTTACCCCGGTCGCCTGACACATCTCAACAAAGTCTCCTTCGTCACATTCTGGAAGACTACCGAAGAGACTGGCTTAAAGGTGCTTGGCTCAGTTGGCTCGAGCTTGAAGGTGATAATGAGAAGCTTGAGGCTGCTTTCAGTCTCCTGTCCGACTTTCAGAATGGGAGGATGTATCCGGACAAGCTGAAGAACCTCCTTGACCAGCTTGCCGACGAATACAGCGCTAGTAACACGGAGAGGAATGTTTTTGAGCTTTCCCGTTTTCTGTTCAAAGTTAAGGCTCTTAAGGGCGCTAAATTAGATTACTACAACCCACGGAATAGCAATCTCGTATATGTGATTAAGGAGAAGCGCGGGTTGCCCATAAGTCTGGCAAGCATTTACATACTTGTTGGACATAGGCTGGGTCTTGAGATAGAAGGGTGCGACAGTCCAGGACATTTTCTTGCTCGAACGGTTTCGGGTGATGAAATGTTTTTAGTGGATTGCTTCAATGGTGGCCGGTTCCTGCCCAAGAAAAATATCGAGGCCGTCAAAGAGAGGCAAACCGATGCGGTGACTATTATTGCCCGTGTCCTTAGAAACCTCATCTATGCATTCCATGAGGTTGATGATTTGGTGAACAGTAGTATTATGATGGAATTACTTGAGATTTTGGATAAAGAGAGGAGTGAGGAGTAACCCTCAAAGTCGGCTTAGGCTGAGAGGCGCAATTAGTCTCGGGTTTGAAGGGCAGGCGGTTATCGGCTGTGCTGTAGCAGAAGGCACCAGTGATGAGGTTGACAAGGTAGGCCACGAATAACTTTGTAAATGCTCGGTTATGATTAGGAATTGGCCGAAGAGTGTTCGAACTGAGTGGGCCGTTGAACGGCCTCTTATACATTTTATCAATAGCTCAAAGGCCGCATCGTTGGGTAGAGATGGGAGTCGAATCGATGAAAAGACAGTTTAGTTTGTGCACCAAATTCGCATCGATGTTAATGAGAGAAGTTCAATTTCCAGAATGGATATAGAAAATTTATATGCCCTTGACATCCTGAAGAACGGTCGTTATTTTTAATTCGGACAACAGACATCCGAATTAGGATCTTTAAGTCAAGGAAAGGAAGTAATTACAATGAATACAGAAGACTACGCACATCTAGACGTGCTCGTAGGCACCGATTGGGTGGCTGAGCATACAAACGATCAATCTGTGCGGGTCGTAGAAGCGGATAAGGCTTTTAAGTTTGATATGGGGAAAATTGGATCATGTAAATCCAATGCGGTTCGGTCGCTTTATTATGGGTGGGATGAGTCCGTTGGGGCTGATCCGAAGCAACCAGTGGACAACAACAGCCGAAAAACCAAACAGAAGTCGGAGGTAAAACTATGGCTGTAATAGAAGAGGTGATCAAGGCTAACGAGAGCTACGCCCAGAACTTTACTTTAGGGGATCTTCCAATGCCGCCGGGTCGGAAACTTGCAGTCGTAGCGTGTATGGATGCGAGGGTGACAGTCGAGGAAGTTCTCGGCCTTAAAACCGGCGATGCCCACATCATCCGCAATGCCGGGGGCATTGTTACGGAAGACACCGTCCGGTCTCTTATCATTTCTCATCACCTATTAGGCACGCAGGAGTTCTTGTTAATTCATCACACTGACTGCGGGATGTTGACTTTCAAGGATGAGGAACTGCGTGCGAAGCTCCAACAGCAGACAGGTACTGCAACCGTGGCACCTGTTCACTTTCATGCTTTTAGCGACTTGGAAGAGGATGTCCGGCAGCAAATCCAGAAATTGAAATCCCATCCATGGATCCCAAAACACATTCCGGTCAGGGGCTTCATTTTCGACGTGAAGACCGGCAAATTGCATGAGGTTTCCACCTGACGTTGACTCTGTTGCCTTGGTGTCTCCGAGCATTAGATAAGTAGCAAAGCAGGGTAACGGATAGCTGTAAACACGATAAGATACCTTGCCAATTGGATAACAATTCTGATTGGTTCAGCAATTTTGCTGTTAGAAATTTGGATGATTATAGAAACAGTCATAATTCTAAAAAGATTAAAATCATCTAATTCTTAATATTATGGAGAAAGATAATCCTGTAGGTTATAACTATAATTCTATTAACGATAATTAGCTTTCGAGATACGGGGCGAACTGTTTGATAATCGAACGATTATGAGAATTGAGTAATCTAAAGTCTTAATGTGTAACATAGGAGGTAGGCTAAAGAGTGGGGGGTGGGTCACGCGGAAAAATCTTCCCTTAAGTAAATAATTATAATTTCTTTAAAGTCTTTATAAATATAATGAACCGCTACAAACATTGCTGTTATTGCATATCGACACTTTCACCAAAAACATATTTCAGAGTTAAAAGATTGGCACGCTATTTGTCCTTTAATCATGTGAGTGGTAAGGAGAGTAATATGGTTGAAGCAATATCAACTTTGAACGAGTTACAAAATGGATTAAAGTCATCTTCAAGGAAAGATAAAAATATTATAGGCAAAGATGGATTTATGCGTCTTCTCTTTGTTAAAGGAATAAGGATAAAGCTACTAATCATAATATCGCTTTTAATAGTTGATTGTGGTAATCCCACGCAACCACAATCGGAACAACCTGAAATAACAGAGGTTAGTAACCGTGATCAATATTGGATTAGTCCGCTTGGTAATGTTTTTCCTGTTACTCCGAAATGGCAAAGAGGTTTGCCGGTTCTTAGGGGATTGATTAGAAATGTATCGGGGGATACGTTATATAATAGAAAAATGAGATTCCTTATAACTGAAAGAGATAATCCTGATAATATACTATCGGATACGTTTGGTTTTTTCACTCTTGATGAAACAGAATCTAATTATTTTCAGGAGTTCCCATATAGTATAGAATATGATTTGGCTCCAGATGTAATATATCATATTTATGCAGCAGGAGATACAATTGAACTTGATATTTCTAATACTTGGTGGTATGAAGTTGTTTTAGATAATTGACCTAGTCCCGCAAAGTTATAGCAGATTCCAGGTTACACATTTGGAATAATTTCAATTAAAAGGAGCAAAGAAAAGGAGAACAACTAACTTGCTACTTCTAATATAGCACGGCGTCATAAACCCCACTTATGACACAGCTTTTCGCAGTACCAAAACTCATGAAAACGGGTGCTACTGATAATTAGCTTTTGTGTGGTATATGAGACTATGATGTAATGTATTGAAATTGATATAGAGAATTGTATGTAATAGGTTATTCTCAGTGCAGGATAAAATTCTATATCGATTCTGATGCAAGGAGGGATAACAGATGTTTGATGAAGATTCAATTAGAGTAGCTATAGTTGGCGGTATTAGAACACCGTTTGTAAAAGCAAACACAGCTTTTAAGAAATACACGTCTTTGGAATTAGGCACTCATGCGGTGAATGGACTTATCGAAAGGTTTAATTTATCGTCGGAGTCTGTCGACGAGCTTGTCTACGGATGGGTAATTATCGATCCAAGAGTGCCAAACGTCGCAAGAGAGATAGTTTTTAACGCCGACCTACCATCCACGGTCAGGGCTCACACCGTTTCGAATAATTGCATTACAGGGATACATGCTATCACATCAGTATATGATTCCATTAGAGAAGGTAGAACGGAGATCGGGATCGCGGGAGGCGTGGAATCCATGTCAAATCCGCCTGTAATGTTCGGGAGAAGGGCTTCTCGTGTTTTTCTTGATATTGCCACTTCGAAGTCATTCGGTTCAAGATTAGCTCATGCCTTAAAAATACGACCAGGGTTTTTCAAGCCTAACGCGCCTGCTATCGAAGAACCTTCCACCGGATTATCAATGGGCGAGCATACAGAATTGATGGCGAAGGAATGGAAGATAACGCGTGAAGAGCAAGATAATATTGCGTTAATGAGTCATATGAATGCACACAAGGCAACCGAAGACGGTAGATTGAAAGCCGAGATTTTTCCGATAGACGAAATAGACAGGGATTTAATAATTCGTTCTGACACGACCATGGAGAAGCTCGGGAAGCTGAAGCCTGTTTTCGATAAAGGTCCGGAGGGCACGATTACCGCGGGAAATTCAAGTCCATTAACGGATGGAGCCTCAGCGGTCCTGCTTATGTCTGATGAGAGAGCGAAGAAGGAAGGATTTGAGCCGCTGGCTTATATCAAGGGATTTGAATATTCCGCCATAAATACATCTGACGGATTACTTATGGCTCCGGCAGTTGCTGTGCCGAGATTGTTGAAGAGAACCGGTCTTTCGCTCGAGGATATGGACATCATAGAAATGCACGAAGCGTTCGGGGCTCAGGTAACGAGTAACTTGCGCGCCTGGGAAAATGGTTGGAAAGAAGAGCCAATAGGAAAAGTAGACATGGAAAAACTGAATCCACTCGGAAGCTCCATTGCTGTCGGGCATCCTTTCGCAGCCACAGGCGGAAGAATAGTAACGACCCTTTCAAACGAAATGAAACGAAGAGAAGCGAAATACGGATTGGTTAGCATATGTGCCGCCGGGGCAATGGCTGCTGCTATGATACTTGAAAGGAATTAAATGATGATAGAAGATACAGCAGTT
The DNA here is from genome assembly GCA_022563775.1 of Fidelibacterota bacterium. The sequence goes on from JADFMS010000024.1 coordinate 8,677, forward strand.
AAGCGAGCCGCCTCCAACATAAAATCCGAAGAATACACAGCCGGAATATTAGCTTTTCTTCCAATATTCTATGTGGCATGGGCAGACGGTTTATTGACTCAATCAGGGATAAGGGCTATAGGAGAAAAAATAAAAGAACAAAATTGGCTGAACGAATCCGAAAAATCTACCCTCAACGGCTGGCTAAACCCATCCACACCTCCCGCAAGTAGTGTTTTAATCTCCTGGCTTCTGACAATAAAAGAAAATGCCCGTAATATCCCGGAATCGTCACGGGAAACTCTTGCCTCTCTTGGACAGGAGATAGCCAGAATAGAATCGACTGATGAACAAGCGAGGTGTTCAACTCCGGAAGTGTACGATGCCCTTTGCGAAATAGAAGAATCTTTGGGGATTGTGGGGCACGAAGCATGCAAAGAAATCTTGACGGAGAAGCCACAAGGAGAGACGGAAGAGACTAAAGTTACCGAGCCAACTTTCGATTGGGAAGAGTTGAAACACCAGTTAGACGGGGAATATGCAGAAATTAAAAATAGAATAAGAAGCCTGTTGTCCGACCCGATGTTCAATTATCTCCCATTGGGTGACAAAGGGACTTACAGAAAGAGGGTATTTCAATGGGTTAAAACTATAGCAGATGAGGGAATCGGAGCTCTCTTCTCCAAACCGAGGTTGAATTATCTCCCATTGAGTGACAAAGGGATTTACAGAGAGAGGGTATTTCAATGGGTTAAAACTATGGCAGACGAGGGAATCGGAGCTCTCTCCCTTCCGGAGGAATACGGTGGCGAAAACGATGTAGGAAAGTTTATAGCAGCTTTCGAGACTCTCGCATACGGCGACCTGAGTTTAACGATAAAATTTGGGGTGCAATTCGGGCTGTTTGCTGGCAGTATCTTCCAGTTGGGAACAAAGTATCATCACGATAAATATCTTTCGGATGCGTCTTCATTCAAACTTCCCGGTTGTTTTGCTATGACGGAAACAGGTCACGGTAGTAATGTAAGGGATATTGAAACGACAGCCGTTTACGATAAAGAGACCCAAAGTTTTATAATAAATACACCAACAGAATCAGCAAGAAAAGACTATATAGGTAACGCTGCCGAACATGGCAGATTAGCAACAACTTTCGCTCAACTTCATACAGACGGCCAAAACTATGGAGTACATGCGATTCTTGTACCGATTCGCGACGATAGTGGAAACTTGATCAAAGGAGTGAGAATAGAGGACGTTGGAGATAAATTAGGACTAAACGGCGTGGACAACGGCAGAATATGGTTTGATAACGTATTTGTTCCTAGGGAGAACCTTTTAGATAGATTCGCAAGCGTGAGTAAAGACGGTGAATATGAGAGTCCCATAGCTAGTTCGTCACAAAGGTTTTTTACAATGCTTGGAACACTTGTGAGCGGAAGAATAAGCGTGGCAGCGGCTGGTTTGAGCGCCGGAAAATCCGCACTTACAATCGCTATCCGCTACGCATCAAACAGAAGACAGTTTGGAACCGTTGGCGCCGTTGAGACATTATTGCTTGATTATCCGACGCACCAGCGTCGGCTTATGCCATTGCTTGCAAACGCTTTTGCCGTCGATTTTGCGTTGAAATATCTAATTAAACGATTTATAAACCGGACAGATGAAGACACTCTTGAAGTAGAAGCCCTTGTGGCCGGAATAAAAGCATTCGCCACTTGGAACACAACGGAGACTATTCAGACCTGTCGAGAGGCGTGTGGTGCGCAGGGATATCTCGCTGAGAACAGATTCGGTGCATTAAAGGGAGACTCAGACGTGTTTACCACTTTCGAAGGAGATAACACCGTTCTTTTGCAGTTGGTGGCGAAAGGCTGTTTATCTGATTTTCGTCAACAATTTCACGAAATGAAATTTTTTGGAATGGTTAAATACATGGCGAACATCGCGGCGGTGGCATTAACGGAATTAAATCCACTTATAACCCGACAGACGGATTCCGGGCATTTGAGAGATTCAGACTTTCATCTAAGCGCCTTTCAATACCGTGAGCATGATATACTGCGGTCAGCGGCAAGACGTTTGAAAAAAAGAATCGACAATGGAATGGACTCGTATTCAGCTTTTATAGAATGTCAGAACCATATGGTTAATCTTGCAAAGGCTTATGTGGACCGCGTCATATTGGAACAATTTATCAAAGTGGTAGAGGATAACGCCGGTTCATCGCTTCATGGTGTTCTAAAAAATTTATGCGATCTATTCGCTCTATCTACTATCGAGAAAAACAAAGGATGGTATCTTGAACACGGATATTTGGAAGGCGTAAAATCTAAAGCGATAAGAAAAGAAGTCGATAAACTTTCCGGTGATTTGTCAAGAGAAGCGGTAAGCTTAGTCAACTCATTCGGAATTCCTGACGAGATACTTTCTGCACCAATCGGTATAGGAGAATAATCTGTTAAATAGATACCATGAGGATTTGAATGTTAAAAAAAATTAAATTTGTTTTAAGCCAAGTAATTACGAATCGTCTCAACAAAAAGGTTACTGACTATTTCTATAGAATTCCCAATAACATGAAAAATCTAAAGAGGTACATTCGGAAAGGGGATGTAGTACTTGTCGAAGGGAATCAACGCCTGAGCGAATTGATTAAGGTGTTTACACAAAGTCATTGGAGTCACAGCGCTTTCTATGTTGGGAACGAGTTGATAAAAAATAGAAGCACTCACAGGGAAAAATTCCTCGACGAATTCGGGGAAAGGGCTGAGCATATGGTTGTTGAAGCTATTACCGGGAAGGGAGTCATCGCAAGTCCAATAGATAAATACGAATTCTATAATTTAAGGGTTTGTCGTCCCTATGGCATAACTAAGAGCGACGTGAAAGAAGTAATTGAATATGTAGTTGCCAATATAGGAAGAGAATATGATACTCGGAATTTATATGATCTTGCTGTCGCATTAATTCCATTGGGACTGAATCCTCGGAAAAAGAAAAGCATGGAAATTTGCATAGGAAACTCCGACGAGTTTGCCGTTACCTGTTCCGGTTTAATCGCTAAAGCATTCGATTTGGTGGGATATCCAATATCGCCGGCTATAAATGTTGAAGAAGATGAAAAAAAATCAATAAGTGATGAATATCCTTACGGTCATAATTATTCCAACCGTCACTTCTCGCAAATCACTCCAGCGGACTTTGACTTAAGCCCAAATTTCAGAGTTATAAAATTCAATATCATTGAGGACGGGGATTTTGATTACAAATCACTGGACTTGGATAAAGCCAGCAATCTAAGTGAGTAAATAGCGGCGACATAAAATATCCCTTTGGAGTGTTTCGGCATTGTCGAGTCACCCATCTTGGTAAACTCCTACCTCAATTATAAAACGATTTATCCTCCTTCAAAGAATCAGCCGGAGATAGCCGACTGCCAAACCTCTCCGCGAGAGAGTTTAAACCGTTCCACACCACAGCATTACCGACACTGTCTGCATAGCGCAGCAACCCTCCTCTGAACGGTGGAAAACCGGAGCCGAAAATCATACCGGTATCAACAACTTGAGGAGAATCAATTATTCCCTCGTCAAGACAGAGTGCGGCTTCTGAAATCATGGGCCATATTAGCCTTTTAATTATCAGCTCCGCGTCATGCTGGAAATCATGCTTCTCCCGGAAATCGTTAATATTTGTATTTACAGTCTCTCTCTTACCCCCATAAGTATAAAAACCGATACCCCCTTTCTTCCCAAGCAGTCCGATATCCCTTAGCTCCTCTATTAGAGTTGATTGAACAAGACGTTGAGGGAAGGCATTGCTCAATACATTTGAAGCATGCATGGCAATATCAAATCCAATTTCGTCAAGAAGTCTGAAAGGACCCATCGGCATACCGAATGATTTAATGATTTTATCGATACGTCTTACATCTGCACCCCCTTTAAACAGGTAGCCTGCCTCATTGAGATAGACGGCAAGAATTCGGTTTACTAGAAATCCGGGAGAATCCTTCACTATGATGGGCGTCTTACCTATATGAGTGGCTAAATTTAATGTAATTTCTAAAGAACGGTTAGATGATTTTTTCCCCCGTATGACCTCTACCAAGGGCATTTTGTGGACAGGATTAAAAAAATGCAAACCGATGACATTTTCCGGCGTTTTAGCGACAGTCGCCATTTCCGATATGGAGAGTGATGAAGTGTTGCTGGCGATTATAGCATCAACGCGAACGATTTCCGAGACCTCTTTGATGACGCTTTTTTTCACCTCCATTTTTTCAACCACTGCCTCAATAACAATATCAATGTCCTCAAATCCATCGAATTCGAGAGTAGGTGTAAGATACGACATCTTGCGATTATACCCGTTCTCAGTCAGCCGTCCGTGTTTCACAGAAGAATTGAAAATCTTTTGAGCAGAGGAAATTCCAAGGTCAAGCGCTTTCTGATTGATATCTTTCATTATAACCGGAATATCTTTATGCGCTAAAAGCTGCGCGATTCCGCCGCCCATAATTCCTGCACCCACAACCGCGGTTTTATTAATTTGCGGTACTTTTTCAGCTGCGACAGAAAGTTTTTTGGCGTTTTCCTTGAGGTAAAACACATTTATTAAATTTTTCGATACATCGGTAACTATCAGCTCACCAACAAGCCGAGCCTCGATCTGAAGACCATCTTTCAGTGAAACGCCAATACCGGTCTTGATTGCCTCTATGGCTTTCAATGGAGCTGGATAATTGCCGCCGGACTGTCTCAGCACTTTTTTTCGTGCTGTATTGAAAACAATATTTTTTCCTATGGGATTTTTCTCAAGAAGAAAGTTACGAAATCCGCCCCTTTTTCGCTTTCGAATGCGAATCAGATCCCCCGTTTTTCCCTCTGAGCCTCTTATAGCCAGTTTTATAGCCTCTTCTAAGAGCGCTTCCCTTGACACAATCATATCCACCAAACCACTATTAAGAGCCTTTTTTGAATCATAGTTCTTCCCCGTCAATATCATATCCAACGCTGTTTGAAGTCCTACGAGCCTCGGAAGCCTTTGTGATCCTCCGAAACCGGGAATAATTCCAAGTAGAACTTCAGGAAGTCCTATCTTACTGTCGGGATTATCCGTAGATATTCTAAAATCACAGGCAAGGGCGAGTTCCGTTCCCCCTCCAAGGCAAATTCCATTGATAGCGCAGACGACAGGGACACTCATATCGGCGATAATGTTAAAAACTGCTTGTCCTTCGGTAGCCTTTTCCATTCCAACCTGCGAATCGGACACCGCCTCAATGCTCGAAACATCTAATCCGGCGATAAATGAATCTTCCTTGCCGCTGATAAATACAACTCCCTTGACATTTTCATCTTTTTGCAATTCCGTAAAAGTTGCCCTTATCTCATCTAATACTTCGGCTGATAAAATATTCATAGATTTTTCTGGAAGATCGAATCTAACTATTGTAACGCCATTGTTTCGGTCTATGCTAATTGCCTTCACTAATGATGATATCCTGTTTAGAAAACTTTGCGGCTGAATAAAGATACTTAGAAGGAAGATATAATTCAAGAAATGTAACAGAATGATCTTGCCTCTAAAGTTGTAGCAGATTCAAAGTTACACATTTGATACAATTTCAAATAAAAGGAGCTAGGAAAAGAGAACAACTAACTTGCCACTTCTAATATAGCACGGTGTTATAAACCCCACTTATGACACAGCTTTTCATACACTCAAAACCCAAGAAATCGAGCCATTTCGACAATTAGCTTTTGAAACACAGGGCGAACTGTTAATCAATTGTCGTTTATGAAACACATTTTTCATGTATCAAAACTCATTATTTATAAGGATTTGAGCGGAATTAGGGCTTAATGTGTAACATAAAAAGTGGGCTAAATGGTGTGGGCGGGCCAGTCACATGAATTATTCTCTCATTATGATGCCAAAATGCTCGCGCAGCATCGTCGCATATTCTTCTTCGTTCGTTAGCACGCGCTCCTGCCGCTCGCCGTTCAAAGTAGTCGTAATAAATCGCATCTCGCTCAGTGTCACGCGTCCTCTTGGTGTTGCTCTTGAGCAGATGCGGCGTTGTTTGAAGTGTGACTCTGGCGAGGTTTGATGATAATGGCACATCGCGGCATAGTCAGCATACTGATAGGGTTGCAGATTGAAGCGATACTGCGCCTTCCATTCATTACCGTTCTTACGCTCCATAAGGATCAGGTATTCATCATCAGAAACGATACGGTAAGCGCGTCCGATCTGGTCGTGCACTTTTGAGTCATCTATGGGCAACGGTTCCCGAAATGTATCACCAAATCCAACATCCACAAGCCAACGCTCATCGAGCGAGACTATCAGCGGCATGTGGTCGAACTCTGCTGTATAACCCCCATTACCATTCGCAACTCTGGCTGAAAGCATTGAAACATTGAAACCCGAAGCGTGTAGCAACGCGGCAAATAGTCCGTTGAGTTCGTAACAGAAACCACCGCGCCGCCTCGCCACAATCTTCTCAAATAACGCTTCGTCTTCAAGAATAATCGGTTCTCCCGCGTGAATGCTCAGGTTCTCAAAAGGTACTGTCAATAGGTGCGCCAGTTGCATGTCTCGTAAAGTCTGTGCACTGGGCGTGCGCGAGCCACGATAGTCGATGCGTTCGAGGTAAGCCTCAATGTCCAAGTAACTCTCTCCTCCGGTTGTATGACTCGTTTTGCCTAACAGTGTGAATATGTGTAATATTTTGACTCATATTACCCTTATGGACTGGAAAATATATCCATCTATTGATATATTGTGATAGGAATCTGGAATAATAAACGGTATTTATCCACACATCATGAATTTAATATATTGATCATTACTCAAAAAGTTGTACCAAATACTATGTTACATAAATAGTTTAAAATACCAAAAAGAAGCAAGGAATATTAGACAGAGAAAAATGCTTCTACTCAAATAGCACCGTCTCACAAACGTAGGTTATGACACACAATTTCGCAGTACCAAAACCAATGAAAACGAGAGCTTTTGATAAATAGCTTTTGTTGTTTTGTCTTATAAACGGCTGTTTATGAAACACTTTTTTGTATAAATCAGTATTTCTCAAAAAATAAATGAAACAAATAAAAATTTATGGCGTATATTCAATATGTAAATAATACTTGACATTATGTATATTATATATTACTATATGTCAATTACAATTACTAAATGTAAATTTAAACAGACAAGATGAGGTAAACATGTATTATCAAGAAAATCGAATTATAGGGTATCTAATCAGCAACTTACTGGCTGTAGGGATCTATTCCTTTTATCTGTTTCAAAAGTACCAGGAAGGGAGCATTGATTCGACAACGATCTCCAGCTTTTGGGGATCCGTCATCTTAATCGCTTTTGCTGTGCAAATTGTATTGAGCATCTTCCTGGGTATTCTGTTCAGTTTCATCCCTGCCAGCACAAGGAGGGAAAAAGACATTTCATTATCTGATGAGCGAGACCAGTTAATCAATCTAAAAGCAGACCGGATTTCTCATGTTGTGTTTGGGTTTGGTTTTCTACTCGCCATGATAGCGCTAGCCGTTGGGCAGCCGCCATTTGTGATGTTCAACCTGATTGTATACTCTGTCTTTGGTGCAGGGATCGTTGGATTTATTACACAGCTCTATCTTTATCGGAGAGGATTTTAAAATGGGCGAGGCTCGGATAAGCAACAACATTCGGAAATTACGATTTTTCTATGATGAAATGACCCAACAAGAATTGGCTGAAAAAGTGGGCGTGACCCGACAAACCATCATCGCCATGGAAAAAGGGCATTACTCCCCTTCTCTGGAATTGGCTTTTCGCATTGCGTTCGTCTTCGACTCGCCGTTGGAAGAGGTATTCTCTTATGATTCCGAAGAAGATTCAAACTAATCAATCAATAAAATATCATAAAAATTGTCAAATTAACCGACATCACCATTTTGGAGACAAAAAATAATGAAAGCAATTATATACACAAAATACGGACCACCTGATGTTCTTCAGCTCAAAGAGATAGAAAAACCTGCTCCCAAGGAGGATGAAGTACTGGTAAAAGTTCATGCGGCATCGGTAAATCCACTTGACTGGCATCTTATGAGAGCTGAACCGTTCTTGGCCCGCCTAGAGGTCGGGCTTCTAAAACCAAAAAACAAGATACTCGGTGCTGACATAGCGGGGCGGGTTGAAGCGGTTGGCAGAAACGTAAAGGAGTTTCAGCCGGGTGATGAGGTATTCGGGGAGATATTCGAGAATGGGTTGGGAGGCTTTGCCGAGTATGCAGCTGTTCCTGAAAGTGCATTGGCGTTGAAACCAGCCAATATATCGTTTGAGGCAGCAGCAGCAGTCCCTGTAGCGGCACTCACTGCCCTGCAGGGTCTTCGCGACAAAGGACAGATTCAGTCAGGGCAAAAGGTTTTGATTAATGGCGCGTCCGGTGGTGTGGGTACGTTTGCGGTGCAGATTGCCAAATCGTTCGGAGCCGAAGTAACCGGCGTCTGCAGCACGAGGAATTTGGACATGGTGCGCTCGATTGGCGCAGACCAGGTCATTGATTACACGCAAGAAGATTTCACCAAAAATGGGCAGCGTTATGACCTGATTTTTGATGCTGTGGGAAATCGCTCGGTTTCAGAATATAAGCGTGTTTTAAGTCCCCAGGGAATTTGTGTCATTCCCGGATTTACAACCCTGTCTCATTTGTTCCAAGTTATCTTCCTGGGAACATGGGTGTCAATGACCGGGAGTAAGAAAATCGGTATGATGGGGACGGTGAAACCAAGCAAAAAAGATTTGATTTTTATCAAAGAGCTTCTCGAAGCCGGCAAAATTGTACCTGTCATAGATAGAAGTTACCCGCTAAATGAGGTTCCTGAAGCTATCCGGTATCTTGAAGAAGGACACGCCCAAGGAAAAGTAGTAATAACAATTGGAACATAAAATTAAATAATCTGGAGTTTAAAAATGAAAATAAAAATGAAAAAGATCGCTATCGGACTATCCATTACCCTAAACGTCATCATTCTTGCAATAGTAATATTGGTTTGGTCAGGTATTGCTTTAAATCTCTTGATAGGTTTATTTGCTCTGCCCAGTCATGAACGGTGGGTTAGTCAATTTGAAGTAATTCGTGTGAAGCCCGGCGATACAGTATTTCTTGGCGACTCTATCACGGAAGGTGGATCGTGGCACGAACTGTTCCCGGAAAGTAACGTACGTAACCGAGGCATTGGCGGTGATGTTACAACAGGAGTTATCGCGAGATTAAACCAGATTACCGATGGTCAACCTGCCCAGATATTCCTAATGATCGGGACTAACGATCTTTTCGGAGGTGTCTCGCAAACGGATATCGTGGCCAATATAATCAGGATTATTGAAGAGGTACATGACGCATCACCTCAAACAGATGTGTTTGTGCAAAGTATATTGCCCAGATCCGAGAGTTATCAGGGAAGCATTGAGTCGCTCAATTCAGCGTTAGAAACGGCAATAGTTGGAAAAGCAACATGGGTGAATCTGTATCCCCTGTTTCTTGATGAAGCAGGAACATCAATAGACGATTCGTTGAGCAACGATGAACTGCATTTGCTTGGGCAAGGTTATATCGTGTGGAGAGATGCCATCGTTCACTTATTAAATAGGAGTTCTTAATTTGAATAAATCAGTAAAGTTTTGGGACAAAAGATCAAGTGAGTATGATCAGAAAGCCAAGAAAAATGAACAGACGTATATCAAGGCTATTGAAAATACTAAAAAACATCTCACTAGCAGCGATACTGTTTTAGAATACGCATGTGGAACAGGAATAATAACTAATGAAATTGCAGGCAATGTGAAAGAGATTCATGCTATTGATACATCCTCCAAAATGATCGAAGTTGCGAAAAGAAAAGCAGACGAACGTAAAATTGAGAATATAAATTTCACTCAATCATCTATATTTAATGAAAGATTTAAACAAGAATCTTTTGATCTGATTTTGGCTTTCCATATTCTACATTTATTAGAAGATAGGCAGAAAGCTATGCAACAGATAAACAAATTATTAAAACCAGGAGGGCTATTTATTTCTGCAACGCCTTGCCTTGGAGAGCAAAAATCATTTTTACGTATTGTCCTGCCCCTTCTCATGAAAGTAGGAATAGCTCCATATGTAAAAAGTTTTAAAACCTCTGAATTATTTGACTTAATAACTAATGGAGATTTTCAAATTATTGAGGCTGAAAGTATACTTAGTGCTCCACCGAATTATTTTATAGTAGCAAAGAAGATATAGGTGACTCAACAAATCACCAGATTAAAGTGAATGACCTAAACTAGCTGAGAGATAATTAATTATGAGAGCAATTGTATATCAAAAATACGGACCACCGGATGTTCTTCAGCTCAAAGAGCTCAAAGAGATTTTCATGACGGGGAAGATAAAATCGGTCATAGATAGACGTTATCCGTTAGAACATAATAACAAAAGGGTGCTACGATGACGAGAGCGGAAAAAATGAAGTCAAAACCAAATATAATAATAGTTCATGATGATAAAAGAGTTCTTAAACAACTCAAAAAATTGTTAACCGGGAAAACTGAATACAATGTAGATACCTTTGTTTCAGCTCAGAAGGCGATAACATATATAAAATCCAACGATATTGAGCTCGTAATTTCGAATCATGATATGCCGAATATGGATGGCATAACATTCTTATCAAAACTCGGGAAGCTTACACCGCAGATCCCAAGGATGATTCTTGCCGAATCTTCTGAAAAAGAAAAGGCAATGGAGGCTGTTAATGATATTGGAGTATTTCAGTATATAGAAAAACCGTGGAATGAGGATGATCTGTTGATAGTCTTAAGAAACGGACTTGAGAATCAGTATCTGAAAAAAACACTGGGAGAAAAAATCAGCGAGATAAAAAAGACCATTTCGGTGCTGGACGGACTTCAAAAAGAGATCATGAAAGCATTCGTATAGGAAACGCAAATTAGAAAGTGAGTATAAGGCTGTTATCGAAACATTTAAATTAAAACAAGTTTGATATAATCAACAATTAGAAAGGAGATCGCAATAGAAACATTTGGACTGTTAGGATTTATATTTGGCATGGGGGTTTGAGTTTTGGTATCATGGCTTTTCAGCAAGTAAACGAACTGAAAACAGATGTCGAGACGCTTAAAGAGACAATACAAAAATTTGGTGGAGAATCGGATCAAGCAATAAATCCAAATTAAGACACTGTCGAAATGTAGTCATAACTGTGGAGTATAATAGCAAAACCTAACAAATTAGGAGAAATTCAAATGACAAACCGTACCGCCGATATATCACTACGCAAAGCTGCAAGAATAGCAGGGTTCGGGTATCTCATTATTTTTATTCTCGGTATCTTCGCTAATTTTTTTGGTTTTGAGAGTCTTATTGTGCCGGGAAATGCTGCAACCACTGCAAATAATATTATAGCTAATGAGTCGCTCTTCCGATTCGGTATTGCCGGTTGGGTATTTATACTTACGATTGATGCGGTAGTGGCTTGGGCACTCTATGTTTTACTCAAAACGGTAAATAGGAGTCTCTCGTTGCTTATGGCGTGGTTTAGGTTAGTGATACCAGTGTTAATATCAAAGCAATTGTAGCTGCAATGGCTATGACTATTATATGACGAGCACTCCCGCGCCCTGAATTCCGCCCCGTTTAAGCATTAAGAGGACTTCATTGGCGTCTTTCAACTGGAAGGTCTGGACATTGGTTTTTACGGGAATCTTGGCCGCCAATTCCAGGAGTTCGGTTCCGTCTTGACGCGTTGAATTTGCCGCACTCCTGAGGGTTTTCTCATGGTACAGATGCTCGGCGTAGTCCATAGGGGGAATCTGAGACATATGTATTCCGGCGGTGACTACAGTTCCACCGGGAGCGGTAAGTCTCAACGCTTCCGGCACGATATCGCCCGCCGGAGCGAAGATTATCGAGCTGTTCATAAGTACGTCCGGGGTTTCCGGCAGCGAACCGGTCCATACCGCACCCAATTCCTTCGCAAGCTCTAAGTGTGCTTCGCTTCGTGAAAACACGTAAACCTCACATCCGTTATACCTTGCTACCTGGATTGTAATGTGCGCGGAGGCTCCGAAACCGTATAGGGCCAACTTATCCCCTTTATTTGCCTTTGAAAGCACGAGAGACCTATATCCGATGATTCCAGCGCACAACAGCGGCGCCGACTCCACGTCGGAAAAGCTCTCC
>JADFMS010000025.1 GCA_022563775.1 Fidelibacterota bacterium
CTACATACGAATAATCTCTTTCTCGAGGTTGCGGGTCCTCTTGATTCAGATATAGAACGATAGCCAGACCCGTCATAAAAAACAGGGTTAAAATGTTAAAAGACTGTTTTGGATCTTTCCTATAATGATAAAATGCGCCAAAAAGACCGAGCAAAAACGGCAGCGCATAGAATTTAGAGATGTCCACTTCAGAAAATCCCCTACCGACAAACTGCCAATTAAAATAACGCACGTACATCCTTTTAATCTGGTAATTCCAAAAATAATCCGCTTCTCCGTTGTATTTACTCGCCATTCGCGGCTTCCATCTCTTTCTATCGAAAAATGGCGCATCTCCGTATTGCTCCCTGTTCAAATAAGAGACGAGTCTTTCGGTAGTGCTGGGATTATTCTCATTTATCGTAGGCGCTGCATTCGCTCTGACATAGATAAGAGCATATGTAGAGTATCCTATCGTGACCAATACAGCCGACATCAGGGATAACGCAAGGAGTTTTTTGCCATTTTTGATACTATAGTATGTAAAGATGAACAAGAGTGTAATTACGGCAAATACACCTTTGAATGAGAATATATGAGCCAATCCGGGTAGTCCTTTTACAATACCGAGATAGATGAACAAAAACACAGCCCCGGTGATCGCCATGACCGCAAGAAAGGATTTCAGAGTTATTTTAAATTTTTTGAAATAAATTATCAGAGCAACCACAGGAAGCGTAAGCAGACTGAGAAGATGCACTCCAAGTGCGAGTCCCATCAGATACGCTATCATTAACAAATAGTGGGAGGCTCCTCCCTCTTCTTCATGTTCTAACCAGTGCAACGCCAGCCATACCACAAACGCCGTAAAAAGTACACTAAGAGCATATACCTCTGCTTCTACCGCGTTGAACCAGAAACTGTCCGACCATGCGAACGATAACGCTCCAATCACTCCACCTGTGTACGTCACCAATTTATCTTCAAACGTTTCGATTTTTCCCCGCCACTGTCTGATAAGCTTCACTATTATCAGATAGGTGAACATTACCGTCAGGGCGCTTGAGATTACAGAAAGTAAGTTTACACGATATGCAATATCTTCACCTATAGGCAACATTGTAAACAAACGAGCCAGGATAAGAAAGAACGGCGCTCCCGGTGGATGAGGAACCCCGAGGGTATAGGCAGTGGCAATATACTCACCGGCGTCCCAAAAAGACACCGTCGGAGCGACAGTCTTAAAATAAGTTAAAAGACTTACCAGTAAAACTCCGGCTGCCACATATAAATTAACTCTATCGGTTTCTCTTATCAGATTGAACATCTATTCTTTTTTTCCTTCATTATTTTCATCTGTCTTTTCTTTGCCGCTCTTTGTTTCCTCTTTTTCAGACGCTTCCGTATCCGGCTTGTCTTCGCTTTTTTCTTCTGTTTTCTCCTCCGACTCTGATTTTTCATCTTTCGCTTTTTCGTCCATGAAATTCATTTTCAACTCGTTCAAAGTTCGCGAAAGAATGCTATTTTCCTCATCCGTTAAATTTCCCTCCGACTTCTTTTTGAGCATATCAAGCATATCTATGGACATTTCAGCTTGAGACATATCCCTCTCTATTTTATCAGAGAGAGGATTCTTTATTTTACCCATATGAAGCATGGCAGCATTGTGCAGCGTCAGCACAAGGTTGACAAATAAAGGATCGAATTTATCCGAATTTTCACTCATAAAAGTCCTATATCAAAAGTTTCATAACAACAGACCGAGAAAGTTAGTAGCTAATTAGGTTTCCCGCAAATGTTAATTACCCCGTTTCAATAAATTTCAACCGTTCAGCGTAATCCTTCATAAACTTGTCTCTCAATAGTCTGTTGGCGGGTGAGCGTAGATGTGGATCGTTCTTTATCAGCCCGAAAGCGGCAAGTCGTGCCTTTTTAACGATATCTATATCGATTACTATATCCGCTAATTTGAAATTGGGAACTCCATGTTGTTGTTTACCGAAGAAGTCGCCATGACCTCTTTGTTTCAGGTCTTCATCGGCTATCTTAAACCCATTATCTGTTTCACAAATGACCTTAAGTCTTTTTCCGGCTGCCTCCCCCTTTGCATCACTTATCATTATAAAATACGACTTTTCTCCTCCCCTGCCTATTCTTCCTCTCAACTGATGAAGTTGAGAAAGTCCGAACCGCTCTGCGTTCTCCACCAACATCACATTTGCGTTAGGAACATCTATTCCTACTTCGATAACGGTAGTGGCAACTAAAACATCAATATTTCCTTCGGAAAATTCACGCATAATATTTTCTTTCTCATCCGAGCTCAATCTACCGTGAAGGAGCGCTATCTTATGCTCCCGAAGCAAGTCCTCACTGAGTAATTGAAATCCCTCTTTAGCCGCAAGCAGATCCATCTTTTCTGATTCTTCTACAAGAGGATAAACAATAAAGGCTTGTCCACCCTTTTTCAGCTTATCACCGATGAATTCAAATATTTTTTTACGGCTCCCGGAGCCACGCAACTCCGTCCTTACATTTCTTGTGCCTGCCGGCATATCCGTCAAAACAGAAATATCAAGGTCACCGTAAACGGATAAGCCGAGGGAGCGCGGGATTGGAGTGGCGCTCATGATGAGAATATCGGGATTTACTCCTTTTTTCATCATTTCAGCTCTCTGCTCCACTCCGAAACGGTGCTGTTCATCAATGGTCACAAACCCTAATTTATGGAAAATAACATCCTTATAGATAAGAGCATGCGTTCCTATAATCAGATTCGCTTCACCGCTTGAAACTTTGTCGAACAGTTTCTGCCTCTCTGATTTCGATTGACCGCCAACTATATGAACAATATTTACAGCTGTGTTATTAAATAACTTAACCGCATTTTTATAATGTTGTTCAGATAATATTTCAGTCGGAGCCATAATTGCAGATTGATATCCCGAACCGATAGGGACAGAAGCCGCTAAAAGCGCTACCACAGTCTTTCCGGAACCTACATCGCCCTGTAGCAAACGCTGCATCGGCTCACGCTCAGCCATATCCTTTCGAATCTCCTTTAACACGGATTGCTGAGAATCGGTCAATTCGAACGGCAACGACTTTAACATCGTTTTGAACAATTGACCTCTATGGGTGAATTTAATTCCAACTCGCCCCATCTTCACAGACCGTTTTCTGACAGCCAACAAAAGTTGATAAAAGAAAAGTTCGTCATATTTTATCCGATGTATAGCCTGTTCAAGTAAATTTTCATCTTCACAAAAATGGATTTGTCTCAACGCTTCCGGCAATTCCATCAGGTTTTCTTTTGCTATCAGTTCCTCGGGAAGGTGGTCATGTACCTGTTTTGATAACTGATAAATAGAATTTTTTAATATCTTCATCATCCCGTTCGAATCAAGTTTTACTTTTTTAAGCTCCTCTGTTGAAGGATATACAGGAATTATTGCGCCGGTTTTGAGAGGATTTTGACCTTCGCCAAGCAGATCGAATTCGGGATGAACCATTGTGAATTGGTTTCCGAAGATTCCCACCTTACCGTATATGGCTATACTTTGATCTTCCTTGAATTTGTTCTGCACATACCTGATTCCGTTAAACCAAACGCAGGAGATATATCCTGTGCCATCTTCTACATTAAGCTTAAATCTCTTTTTCCTGCCCCTTTCGATTCCCATAGAGACAACTTCACCGACTACCGTAGCCAAATCGTCTTTTTTGAGTTCGGAAATGGGAGTAATAGTTCGCCTGTCAAGATATCGTCTCGGATAATAATACAATAGGTCACCGGCATTTTGAATTCCGATAGACTGCAAAGCAGCCCCCCTCTTAGGTCCGATCCCTTTTAGATATTGAATTGAGGTTGAAAGATCTATTCCGGCTTCCGCCATATTATCAATCACTCAGTGATAGTAGTGAACGCAGCGCGCTTCTATTAGATTATTATGAAGCAATTGAAAGCCACTTAAGATTTGTTTTTATCTTGCTGACTTTTTCAGAAAAATCATGCTCTTTCTGCCGTTCTTTTTCTACAATATCCGGTGGAGCATTTTTCATAAAAGACTTATTTGTTAATTTATTTTTAACAGATCTTAAGGCATTTTCCACATTGCTCAAATCCTTGTTAAGCCTTTGAATCTCTAAATCAACATCTATTAATCCTTCTAAGGGTAAGATGACTTCCATATTTCTAACTACATCCGTAGCAGCAAGTTTAGGCCTCTCGGATTTGCCATTGAATTCTATGGAATCAAGCTTGCAGAGATTCTCAATGTATGACCGGTTATCTTCGATGATTTGCAGATTTGCCTCAGAGTCGGATTTAAGCAGTAAGTTTGCTCTGACCGATGGCGGAACGCTCATCTGACTCCTAATTGTACGGACAGCGGAACTCAGCTCCTGAATTAGCGACATCTTCTCTTCAGCAGCCTCGTTCATCATTTTTTCTGAAGCGTTGGGCATTGAAGAGAGCATTATACTTTTTTCACCCGAAAGCGCTGTGTATACTTCCTCCGTGATAAACGGTACAAAAGGATGAAGAAGTTGCATAGTTCCCTTAAATACATGAACTGCAACAGATAGAGCGGATTTTACGCTCTCCGGGTCTTTGGAATACAGGCGGTCTTTTATTAATTCAAGATACCAATCGCAATATTCTTTCCAAAAAAACTTATATGCATTATCCAAAGCGGAACTGACTCTGAAATTTTCTATGTCATCACTAATAGCAGCTATCGCTGCGTTATAACGTGAAATAATCCACTCATCCGCTAATTCCAATTGTTCATAATTTATATCAGGAAGCTCACTATCATCACGATTTGACGATATGAAACGATATGCGTTCCAAATTTTATTTGTGAAATTCCTTCCAATTTCAAAATCTTTTTCGCCTATTTTTATATCTTGCCCCTCAGGAGCCAGACTTAATAGGGAATACCGCACTGCATCGGCGCTATAAAGATCTACCATTTTGAGAGGATCGATTCCATTTCCGAGAGATTTACTCATCTTGCGTCCCTGCTCGTCCCTGACTATTCCATGCAGGTATACGTCAGAGAAAGGAATATCGTCCATAAATTCCAATCCGGACATAATCATGCGCGCTACCCAAAAGAACAAGATTTCATTGCCCGTAACCAGGGTGTTAGTAGGATAAAATGATTCTAATTCAGCTGTCTTATCCGGCCAACCCAATGTGGAAAAAGGCCAAAGCCAAGAAGAAAACCACGTATCGAGCACATCCGGATCCTGCTTCAACGCACCGGAACAGTGAGAACATTTTTCAGGTTCTTCTCTCGCTACACTGATTTCACCGCACTCCTGGCAATGATAAGCCGGTATCCGATGTCCCCACCACAACTGTCGCGATATGCACCAATCCCTGATATTTTCCATCCAATGATCATAGGTTTTAATCCATTTCTTCGGATGAAGTTTTATTTTACCCGATTTTACAGCATCAAGCGCTTTCTCAGCTAACGGTCCTATTTTTACAAACCACTGTTCGGACAAATACGGCTCTACGATAGTACTACACCTATAACAGTGTCCGACGCTATGGTCGTGGTCTTCCGTTTTAACTAAAAATCCACCTGCTTCGAGGTCCTTCAGAATTTGCTCTCTTGCCTCAAAGCGATCTAAACCTGAATATTGACCCGCATTTTCGTTGAGTGATCCGTCTTCGTTCAGAATATTTATTTTTTCAAGACCATGTCTAACGCCCATTTCGAAATCGTTCGGGTCGTGAGCCGGAGTTACCTTAACTACACCGGTGCCGAATTCGGGATCGACAAATGAATCGGCTATGACTTTCAACTTTCTATTCAGTAAGGGTAAAATGACGGTCTTTCCGAGAAGCTTTTTATAACGCTCATCATCAGGATTTACCGCAACCGCGGTATCTCCAAGCATAGTTTCCGGGCGTGTGGTAGCCACCGTTACGAACTCCGAACTTCCTTCAATCGGATATTTCAAATGCCATAAGTGACCGCGGAGCTCTTTATGCTCTACTTCCTCATCGGAAAGAGCAGTCCCGCACCTGGGGCACCAATTTATTATGTATTTCGCTCTGTATATATGGCCCCGTTCATATAAGGAGACAAAGACTTCATTAACCGCTTTAGAAAGCTGCTCATCCATAGTGAATACTTCTCTATCCCAATCACAGGCAAAACCCAATGTTTTCAGCTGCTGGATGATTTTGCCACCCTTCTCCTGCTTCCATTCCCATACCCGTTCTACGAATTTTTCTCGACCGAGATCATGCCTGTTGAGTCCCTCCTTCGCCAATTGATTTTCAACCACATTCTGTGTTGCGATACCGGCATGATCCATTCCGGGCATCCAGAGAGTTTCGTATCCTCTCATTTTTTTATATCGAATAAAAATATCCTGAATGGTGTTGTTGAGAGCGTGACCTATATGCAGTTCAGCGGTAACATTCGGCGGCGGAATCACTATCGTATAAAACTCTTTGCGAGATTTCGGATCGGCGTGGAAAAAACCGTTTTCCAGCCAGAAGTCGTACCAACGTTTTTCCACACCCTTCGGGTTATAGATTTTACTTATTTCTTTTTTCATAATTACTGCTTTGAAAGGGCTAAACTGAAGGCAGTAGTTATTTTTAGCACATTATTGTTCGTGGTACGTAGTCTCTGACAAAGAACTTCCGCTATGTTTCCTAAAAGAATTGTGCCGAGAACCGGGTCTTTTTCCATTAATTCCTTAAAATCCTTTTTGGACAGTCTGGCTATCGAAGAGTTTGAAGTGGTGCGAACAGTGGCAGTCCTGATGCCGTCTTTCTCTATTAAACCCACTTCTCCGAAAAAGGTTTTAACAGTTGCGTTAAGCCTGATGAGAGATTTTTCTCGGTTGTCGGTTTCAGAATTATCTAAATTCAGGGTAAGCGCCTGGGTGATCTCCACCTCTCCTTCCAATAATAGAAAGAGCGATGTTCCGACATCACCTTCCGAGAAGATAGTTTCGTTCTCTTCGTATCTGCGTTCAACGAGCTTTTCGCAAACTTCATCAAGTTGCTCAGCATTCAAATCTTTGAATATTGCGAAATCTTCTATTTTTGTTTTGTCGATCATAACTTAATTTTGTTTTTCACCTATTATTAATGCAACATCATGACTTTCGATTATCAGATTGTTGGGTGGGTTTATTTCTACTCGATGCCCTTTTTCGCTTTCAAGATTTATACCCGATTCAGCAAACTTCCGTTCTATGAATTGATCTAACGAGGAAGCATCAGAGGTCAGCACATCGGAAATTTTAACGGCTTTCCTTTCAGATGTAATACCTATCAGTATTCCATCGCCTGATTCTTTGAAATAATTCGATAATTCTCCAAAGGTATTTCCCACTTTATTATCAGGAATTTCTATCCGCTGAAGATTCATCCTTACGTTGTAATTCAAAAGCTCGGAAAATGTTTGAGGTATCCCGGGATTAGCCACATGGGAAGCAAGAAAAAACCCCGTGAATTCATCGCGAATAATTATATCATCTACATTTGCCCGCCTAAGATGTCCCTTCGATGCCTGGTTAAGTATATGAGCATATACCTTGAGAGAAGGGTTCATTGCTTTGAGAGTCAGTGTCGTAAGAAGCGTTCGTTCGTCGGGTTCAATCGTTGATAAAGTGCTGTTATCCGGTGTGATAAGAACCGTGTCCGCTTCTCGCGTATTTGCGAGATCAAGAATATTTTCGCTGGTGAAATCTCCTCGCACGTATTTTATTTCTAATTCTTTGTGCTTGAAGATGATATTGTTTATATCATCTTCAGAAAGCTCATTAATAAGCACTATCTTCAAATTATCGGTGTTGCTCAGTGACAGCAAAGATTCTAATAGAGATTCTGAATATTCATTCCAGCCGCAGATGATTATATGACCTTCAAATTTAATTTTTTCCAATCCTTTTCCCTCTCGTATTTTTCTCGCTACGTAAATTGAAGAGATCGTAGCAGTGAACATTGAAACAAGCGCTACGCCGGAAAACATAATGAATGCGCCCGCTATCCTGCCTCCAATTGTGACCGGTACCATATCCCCGTAACCGACTGTCGTCATGGTAACCAGCGCCCACCAGATGGAATCGAATATGGTATCAAAATGTTCTGCGCCTTCTCCTTTTTCAAAATAAAACACCACCACTGCTCCGAACGTCATTACACCGAATATGGCGAGGAATACTTTGTGTATCATACCCTTGGTTAAAATCTTTAATCCCGATCTTATTTTACGCAATATTTTCAAAAGAATGACTTCACCCTTACTGGTTGATAATATAGCTACAAGCGTGTAATGTCAATAATTTTCCTGTTACCTCGGTTCATGCTCCAATAGCGAAACCAATTCAGCATGAGGAGTATGAGGAAATAAATCAAATGCCTGTAACTTTTTCAACTTGTAATTTCTTTCTGCAAATAATTTCACATCGCGCGCGAACGATGCCGGATTACATGATACGTAAACTACTTTTGAGGGCTTCAATTGAGATATTCTTTTCGGTATACTCGGATGTATCCCTCCCCTCGGTGGATCAAGGACTATTACGTCTGGAGTGCCATGAGCTTTTTTCACAAAATCGAGATCCCTGAATAATTCTCTCATGTCGCCCGAAATGAATTTACAATTTAAAATACCGTTAGACACCGCATTTCTTCCCGCGCTATCCACCGCTTCGGGCAGTAGTTCAAATCCCGTAACGCTCTTTACATGAGGCGCAATAAGCAGCGATATCGATCCGACACCGCAAAATAGGTCAAAAACATCATCATCTTTAGAGAAGTCGGCATAATCCAATACCTTCGCGTATAATAATTCTGCCGCTTTTGTATTTGTCTGAAGAAATTCCTGTGGTCCAACCTCGAGGTTTACATTTGCTATACGTTCGTGAAGTATTCCATCACCGCGCAGTAAGTTCATCTTCGAGCCGTAAGCAATCGAAGCGACACCATCGTTTATCACGTTTACAACACAAGTGACTTCAGGGCAATCTTTGATGAGCTTCTCTACAGTCTTTTTTAGCCTATCGGGTTCGTCATGCTTAGTTACTATATTTACCAGAAGATCATCTTTGTTTGCCGATTGTCTGATAACCAAATATCTCAAATAGCCTTTATGGCTTCTAACATCATAAGCTTTAAGGTTTTCTGACTGAGTTGATTCCTTAACGCTTTTTAAGATCTTATTGGATAACTCGGATTGGAGATGACAATTGTCAATATCGAGGACTTTTTCAAAATTACCCGGTACGTGCAATCCTAAAGCAAAATCTTTTGGCTTATGTTCATCCTCATCGGTAAGCCATCTCTTATTAGAAAATGAAAATTCCATTTTATTACGATAATGATATACGTCAGGCGCCGGTACAATCGGTTCCATCTCTACCTCTTTAACTCCGCCGAGATGCTCAATCGTCTCCTTTATCTGCCTTTCTTTTTGAGAAAGTTGCTCTTCGTATTTTAAGTTTTGCAGCGAACAACCCCCACAATATTTGAAATGCGAACATTCCGGTTTCACATAATATTTCGACCGTGTTAGAGTTTCTAACGGGATTGCCTCGGCAAAACCGGAGCGGCTTTTGATTACCTTTACGCGTAATTTTTCTCCGGGTAAGGAATTTCGGACGAACAGCGCTTTACCGTTAATCTTCAATAACCCCTTTCCCCCGAAAGCGAGGGAATCTATCGTCACATCTAATATATCATTCTTCTTCAAACCGCAATCCATTTAAATTTGTAAATCTGAATATAGAATATAAAGATTCAGAAGTAAATGAAGCAATAATAGTGAAGCCCTCGATTTTCGTCGAGGGCTTCGTCAATACCGCTAAAATATAATGCTTTATGAAGTTTTATTCAGGCTTGGCTCTTCCAAACGCCAACACCTGAACTTTACTCCAGGTATTTCTCAGATCATCAAAGAATGTATAGAAAAGCGGTACTGCCACAAGCGTTAGAGCTGTAGAGGATAAGAGTCCACCTATCATTACCCTTCCAAGAGGAGCGTATGGCATTCCAATCAGATTCGCATTTCCAACCGCCATCGGAATCAATCCGAATATCGTGGTAAATGCAGTCATGAGGATAGGACGGAAGCGATGATGTCCTGCTTCGATAATTGCCTCGCTTCTTGATAATCCATCGTTTCGCAACCTGTTTATCATATCAATCAGTACGATCGCATTATTCACCACAATACCTATCAGGATTATCAATCCTATCCCCGCCATAATATCGAACGGTGTTCCGGTGATGTAAAGCAGCCAATATGCTCCGAAGAACGAGAGTGGTATTGATATAAGAACCGACAACGGCAGTATGAACGACTCAAAAAGCACTCCCATGAGCAGAAACACGAACGTTATTGCAAGAATAATCGCAAACATCCGTGAGCTGTTCGTCTCCTGCATTCTCATAAAACGATCACCCATTGACCATGAATAACCACGAGGCATTTCAAAACCGGCTAATGCTTTAGTGATCTTCCCATAGACTTTCTCTATATCATCCTCCGTAGTAAATGCACTGATCTCAAGCGTCGTTTTACCATCTCTTCTTTGAATTTCGCCCAAACCCTTACTGATGCGGAAATCCACAAGCGAGGCTAATGGAATTTCCTTACCGGAGCCGGTTAGAAAAGTCATGCTCTTCAGCTGTTCAAAATTTTGCATGTCCTCTTCTTTATACTGTACTCTTATATCAATCTCCCTTTCGGCAGACTGGAATTCCGGGAGTTCTATACCACGCAGAGCGTACGAGATTTGCCCTGTGATAACGCGCGGGTTGATTCCGTATCTTGCGGCTTGATCTCGTTTAATAAAAAGCTGAATTTCCGATGCGCCCTTGTCACGGTCCGTATCAACGCTAATTATCTCGGGGATCCTGCTAATTCTTCTTTCAGCCTCTTCCGAAAGCTTTACTAATGTCTGAGTATCATCTCCTTGAAGTACGATAGATACTGTACCGCTGCCGCCCGTATCATCCCTCCAGGAGGTTCGGATTTTTACACCGGGATATTGGGGAATATTTGCCTTCAAATCTTCGAGAACTTCATTCCTCGTCATCACGCTGTCATTTATCAAACCGATTGAACTGCCGATATTTTTCCAAACGACCTGCCACCATTGTGTTTCCTTTGGGGAATTCAAAAATACCCGAACCCTTCCCCAATTGCTGTTAAACCTTGAATTTACCGTCTTTACATTGTAAACCGCTTCCATTTTATTTACGTATCTCTCAATCGTATCTACAAGAGCCTCTGCATCTTCCATCGTATAATGCTCCGGCATATCCAATATCAACCTTACATCATTTATATTTCCGCCACCCTGGTCCCCTTGCTTTACTCCAGTCATTGGTATTTGCATGCTGATCATTAAAACTAATATTATTATCGTAGTTTCTAACCGATGAAGCAGTGTCCACTTTAACAGACTGTCGTACGTATTTGTACCCCACTCAATAATACCTGATCTTTTGGTCTGTCTTTTGGATACCAATCGGGTAGTCGCAAGAGGTATAATGACCAAAGCGACAAAAAGAGAAGATATTAGAGCCACAATTACAGGGAGTCCGATCCGTAACATATAAAAGGCGAATCCTAAGTCATCGTTCATCAGAATTAGCGGAAGGAATACTACGACAGTGGTGAGTGTTGCCATGGTGATGGCAAGGGAGACTTCGCTGGCTCCTTTGACCGATGAATCCTCACGGCTCAATCCCTTGTTTCTCAAGCGGTATATATTCTCCACGATAACGATAGAATTGTCCACTACCAGACCGACACTAAGCATCAGCCCCATCATGGTCATGGCGTTCATCGTCCACCCTATAAAATACAAGACCGTAACCGTCATCAGCAGTGAAAGAGGAATGGCGAGATTAATGATGAACGCCATTTTGAATCTTCTAAGGAAGAAGAATAAAATGAAAAATGCAAATAAGCCTCCCCACAATCCGGCATTTACAAGATTATCAATGGACTTTGTAATGAAAGCGCCTTGATTGAAGAATACATTGAAACTCATTCCCGCCAACTTTTCATTCTCCGACAGTTCGTTAAGTTTCTTAAGTATCCTGTCTGACAGCTCAACAGTGTTCGCCATCGATTCTTTGTAGATACCTATGCTGATAGCTTTATCACCGTTTACGCGTTGGACCCACCTCCGTTGCCGCGGTTCATCATAAACTATCTCCGCTATATCCTTTAAAAACAGATTTTCACCGCTTATCCGTATATTTCTAACATCCTCAATGTTCCTATATTTAGCGTCGGACCTGACGTATATCTTCCTATTACCATCATATACATATCCGCTTGAAAGTGAAAAATTATCCCGACGAAGATTCTGAATTAGCTGATAAACGTTAATTTTATGCGCTTTTACCTTATCCTGATTGACGAGAATTTGAATTATCTTCTCCGATGCGCCCCACATCTCGACATTAGCTACGCCATCTATCTGCTCCAATGCTCTTATGACATACTGATCCACCGTAAAATACGGATCATCCATTTCCTCAGGGATCGTGAGTCCAAACCATACTATAGGATCATCATCATTTCTGAACTTCCGAATATAAACGTCCTCGATGTCGTCAGGAAGCTCGGTCGCCAATAACCTGTCCATCCGCTCTCGAACAAGCATGTAAGCAACATCCATATCAGTATCATTGGCAAATTCGAGCCATACCCAACAGCCGTTTGAATGACTGTATGAATTTATCTGCTTTACTCCGCTTACAGTCTGCAGCATCTCTTCAGTCGGTCGGGCTATCTGGTCTTCAACTTCCTTTGGATTGGCTTCTCTATACGGTATCCAAACGCCCAAATACGGCGGGACAAACCCCTTCGGAAAAAGCTCCGTCGCAATTTGAGTATACGCGATATAACCTACCACGAGAATTGCGAAAAGAGTCATGACAACTGTTACCGGTCTATGAACTGAAAATCTGGGAAGTAAAGATTCTTTCATATTCATAATCTGTCCTTTGAATCGAGTTTCATAATTTCTAATCTTTTCTGTCCACTAACGCATAGACGGTGGGGATTACAAGCAGTGTTAAAACTGTTGAACTTATTAAACCGGCGACCACGGTAATAGCCATAGGAGTTCTAATCTCAGCGCCTTCACCCAATCCAAGCGCCATCGGCAATAATCCAAGAACGGTTGTCGCCGTTGTCATTAGAATCGGACGCAGTCTTACGCTCCCTGCCGTGACTATCGCATCTATCTTATTCATTCCTTTCGCTCTTAAGTGATTGATATAATCGACGAGAACTATAGCGTTATTCACTACAATTCCCGCTAACATTATCAGCCCGAGAAATACAACCACACTGAGCGGCACTGAAAGAATCCAAAGAATAAACACTACTCCTATCAACGCTAACGGTATTGTGAACATGATCACAAATGGGTGTATCAAAGATTCAAATTGTGATGCCATTACCACATACACCAAAAACAAGGCGAGAATCAAAGCAAATATCAGGCTATCCATTGAAGTCTCCATCTCCTTGTTCTGACCGCTTAAAGCGTAACTGAATCCACGAGGCCAGCTCAGTTCGTCCAACACATCTGAGATGCTTAACATTGCTGTACCAAGATCGATTCCTGTCGTATTTGCGGTTATCAGCGCTACTCGCTGTTGGTCCACCCGGCGTATCTCGCTCGGTCCTTCTCCTATTTTGATATTGGCGACCGAGGCAAGACGGATAGGAATGGGGTTTCCCGGATTTATAACCAAACGTTTTAAATCATCAATACTTTCCTTGTCTGACTCATTGATTCGAACCAGGATATCTATTTGCCTGTCCTCTTCTTTAAAACGAGAGGCTACTTCGCCTTTCACCTTATTTCTAACTACACTTGCAACGTCGAAAATATTCAACCCGTATTTAGCCAGTAATTTCCTGTCATAAATAATCTGCACCTCCGGATTGCCTGTTTGTATATTTGATTTTACGTCGGTTAATCCTGTTATCTCGCTAAGTTTGCCCTCCACGATGGAAGCCATTCGTTTTAGGACTGTTAAGTCATACCCCTGCACCTGCACTTCCACAGGTGTTTTAAAGCTAAATAAAGCGGGGCGGGATATTTTCGTCACAATACCGGGTATCTTAGATAGATCCCGTCTAATATTTCGAATGAGAGCTGTCTCATTTTCCGCTCCGATATATTTGGACCCCATTCTCACTGTAACCTTCCCCGTATGCTCTCCTTCATCACTCTTCAAATTAGCTGATTTTTCTGCTCCGACAACCGTTGCCAATTCGGAGATCATCTCATAGCCGCTTATCTTACTTTCTACCGCTTTAAGTACCTTATCCGTTTCTTCAAGACGTGTTCCCACAGGCAGATAGATATCAACATTGAATTCGCCTTGATGAACCTCAGGGATCAATTCGTTACCGAGTGTCGGCATAAGAATGAACCAGGCAAATAAAAATAGTCCCACTGACGTTCCTATGACCGTACCGCTGTTATTGAGCGACCACCTTATGGCTTTCGGATATGCTGCATTTATCCTATCAAATCCTATTTCAAACAGATTCACAAGCGGCATCACCGCTGGCATAAGAATTATTCCGATCAGTGACCAGATGAATATCGCAATCAGTGTGACGAAATTCATGAACGCAACGCCCAACCGTCCTATTAGCGATCCGATGATGCTAATTAGAAATCTCACAATTTGGTAAACGATCACCAATGGCGTTAATAGACCTCTTAATATCCTCCCGGTCCATAATTTCCATGTTTTTACCGTATAATCTGAAGTCTTTTTGTACTTTCCAAAATATATGTTTACGGATGACATCAATTCTGCGGGAGCAGTGAACTGAAGTAATTCTTCCCAAATTTTTCTGCTATACACGAGACCGAAGAAACTATCTTTTGCCGCCCAATCAAGGAACCAACTGTTGAAACTTTTGAGTCCGTTCACAAAAATTGACATCAGCGCTATCAAAGGAGAAATCAGTGACATCACTATGATCATCAGTATTTTCAGAGTTAAGACCAGCATAGTTGAAGCCATCATCAATGTCTTGAATAGAAATTCGCCTGCCAATTTCAATATGTAATAGATGTAAATGTAAGCTTTTTCTACTTTTGAGACAGAGTCGTTATCAGACAGTTCTCTCAAATTTTCTAAAGCTTTCAGCTGCATAAAATCCATTCTTTTGATCCTATCGAACGATAAACCTGATTTAGACGAATCCAATCTTCTCGAAGCAAGCATAGGAATCAAAAACAGCGCTACAGCTACAGAAGCCAATAGCGAAAACACTACCGTAAGGGAGAGATCGCCAAAGATTTGTCCGGCTATTCCTTCTACAAACACTATAGGGAAGAAAACTGCTATTGTAGTCAGAGTTGATGCAAAAACAGCGGTACCGACCTCTTTAACCCCCCTTACGGCGGATTCCGTAAGACCGTCTCCCTCCTCCCTGCAGCGGAATATGCTTTCAAGCACAACAATGGAATTATCCACAAGCATTCCAACGCCGAGAGCGAGTCCTCCCAATGACATTATGTTAAGCGAGACACTGAACATATGCATTGGAGCGAAAGTGGCTACTATAGATAGTGGAATTGCTACAGCAATGATCAGAGTCGAAGATATCTTGCGTAAAAACACGAATAAGACTACTATCGCAAGGAACGCTCCTAATATAGCGGTATTTATAACTTCATCTATAGCGCTCTTTATGAAGATAGATTGGTCGCTTAGAGTGCTCATCTTTACGCCTTTCGGCATTTCATAAGATATAAAATCAGTCATGACGGCTTTCATCATCGCCGCATCGTCGCCGCTTCCTCCTCGTCTTCCTCTCCGTCGCCCTCTTTTTTTATCAGATTTTTTCTCTTCTTTCTTTGTTTTTTTCTCGTCTGCCGAAGCGAGTAACTTTCCATCTTTTCTATCTTTTCTCTTCTTCGCCTCTTCTTTTTTCTTCTTTTTTTCTTTCTCTATTATTTCGCGAACAAATTTTTGTTGGTCGAGAGTTCCGTACAACTTGTCCCTTACTCTACCCGCCACAGTGACTATATTTGCGTCCGCTTCCTTATATATTTCAAGTTCTACGCTCTCTTCGCCACCGATACGCGTAATTACTTCCCTGTCCTTATGAGTTTCATAAACGACTCCAATGTCTTTGATTCGAACATCAACATCGCCCAATCTTGAAACAACGAGTTCGGATATTTCATCTATGTTCTTAAATTCATTAAGAGTTCTTACGAGATATTCTGTCTGACCCTCTTTGAGGTTTCCCCCTGCAAGATTTATATTTTCCTGACCAATCAGGTTATTGATGGTCCTGATGTCGATTCCCCGAAGCGTGATTTGAGATTCGTCAATCTCCACCCGGATTTCCCTTTCCAGTCCGCCTATCACCTTTACGGCGGCAACTCCCGGAATGGTCTCGAGCTCCCGTTTTATTTCATCTTCGGCAAATAGCCTAAGCGCGAATAGGTTATCACCTCCCGCAAGTCCGACTCTCATTATCGGATCGAGTGAAGGATCATACCGTAATATAAGCGGTCGGTCAACGCCATCGGGGAACCTGACCTGGTCAAGTTTTTCCCTGATATCCTGAGTAGCGACATTCATATCCGTATCCCATCCATACTCTAAAACAACATCGGACACCCCTGATTTTGAGATGCTCGTAAGATTCACGAGATTGCTCACAACTCCGAGAGCCTGTTCTGCCGGCCGGGAGATCGTAGTTTCTACCTCCTCCGGCGCTGCTCCCGCGTATTCTGTTCTAACTGTGAGTGTCGGATAGGTTATGTCCGGCATTAAATTCAAGGAAAGTTGCTGGTATGAAACGAAACCGAAAACTATCACTGCCAACGAGATCATTGTGATAGCAACCGGACGGGTTGTGGCAATTTTAAAAACAGTGTTTAAATTATCACCTGAATTCCGTGCTTCACTCAACAAAACACCTCATTAATGGCAATGCGAAATTTGATATTAGGAAATCTTACGTTCTTTAACGACCTTGACTTTCGTCTTGTCTCTCAACCCGTTCTGACCAACAATTATGACTTTGTCCGAGTCATTGATACCTTTCAATACCTCTACGGTAGAAGCGTCTTCAAATCCTATTTCAACAAGTACTTTTAATGCCAACGAATCTTTGACAACAAACACGAATCGCTTATCACTGTCATAAACAATGGCATCTTTATCTAACAGCAGCGCGTCATTGTTTGTCATGGTCACGATGAAGGTATTTATGAACATACCCGGTCGAAGCCCTTCATGGTCTCCGTCAAGCCCGATAGTGACCTTGAAAGTCCCTGTTGCCGGATTTACAACCGGCGAAATTCTCTTCACATAGCCTTCAAACTTTTTATCTCCTAAATAATCTGAGGTCAAATATGTAAGTTGATTAAGTTTGATTGAAGAGAGTTCCTTCTCCGGTACATGAACCGTTGCTATGATATTTTCAAGGTTTACCATCGAATATAGATGGGTATTAGGCGTTACTCTGTCTCCCTGCCTCACGTTTCGTAAAGACACGACCCCATCTATAGGTGTGCGAACGATAGTTCTGTCGAGATTCAATTTGGCTTCCCGCCAGCTTAATTTTGCCTGTTCTAAGGAAAGGTTGGCTTTGTCGTATTCCTCTTTACTCAGCAACTCCTTATCAAACTGTGCTTGCACTCTCTTGAATTCACTTTGAACACTTTTATACTCTGTCACTGCCTTAGCTTCTCTGAGTCGGTATTCTTCAGCATCTAATCGTAATAACGGCGCTCCCTTCCTTAAGTCATCCCCTTCTTCCGCAAGAAGAGTTGCTACAATCCCGGTCAGATAAGGATAAACGTCCACGTATTGCTCGGTTTCCACCGTAGAACTTAGAATTATATAGGACGATATTTTCCCCCGCCACGCCTCAAAGATCTCAACAGGAACCAAATCAAGATCTTCCTCTTCCTTAGCTTCAGCTAACTTAGCCGAATCATTTTTGGAACTGCCGGTTATAGTAGAATCACCTGAGTGTTCTTTGTTCTCTCCCTCAGCATGCTTTCCGCTACATGCTGTAAAAAATACTGACACTGATAAAAGGATAACAGCCAGCCTTTTGTATATATTTTTCAAATTTTCCTCACTTAGAATACTTAATAAAATTCATCTGTCGTATACTTTCTCTAAGATACGCTATGTCGGCTAAATTGTTGCATTTACAGGGAAGCTTCGCTTTAACCTTTTTTTCAATGCAAAACTTGAATTTCATCTGTAATTAGGTTAGTTTTTACCGTAACAGCAAGATTTTATTTTAGTTAATTGATGAAATTTACCTAACATAAACGGCATAATTCAACTGTGAGCAATAACGGCGCCATAAATATTTCAGATTTTATAAATCCTCCGCCTGTTGATCAAATTGGGGTTGAGGAAAGAGTCGCAAGACTCAATAAAAGGAGTATCAAGAAAAAATCAAAGCTGTCGGCTCTCAAATTAGCTTTGAGCATGATAGATCTCACTACTTTAGAGGGTAAAGACAGCAAGGGGAAAGTTCGTCAACTATGTAATAAAGCGCTTCACCTCCATGATTCATTTCCGGATTTGCCTAATGTCGCAGCGGTTTGTGTATATCCGCCTATGGTACCTACAGCTGTCGAATGCCTGAAAGGATCGAACGTCAAAGTTGCCTCTGTCGCTACTGCCTTTCCAAGCGGAATGACGTCTCTTCAAACAAAGCTCAGCGAAGTTCGGCGGGTAGTGAAAATGGGCGCTGATGAGGTAGATATGGTAATATCCCGGGGAGCATTTCTTAGAGGAGAATACCGATTTGTCTTCGACGAGATCGCCTCGGTTAAGGAGGCTTGTGGTGAAGCGCATTTAAAGGTCATTCTTGAAACGGGTGAACTCAATACTCTTGATAACGTACGGCTTGCAAGCGATATAGCTATCGGAGCCGGAGCTGATTTTATTAAAACTTCCACAGGCAAAATACAGCCCGCTGCAACGCAACCGGTAGCATTGGTTATGATGCAGGCAATCAGGGATCACTATTTCAAGACCGGGAAAAAGGTCGGTCTGAAAGCTGCAGGAGGAATCAGCGACGCTAAGACCGCCATACAATATCTTGTTCTGTTAAAAGAAACTCTCGGGGTCGAGTGGTTGACCTCTGACCTGTTCAGGTTTGGCGCAAGTTCACTTGCAAACGATCTTCTAATGCAAATTTTGAAACAATCCGTAGGCGTATATCAGTCTACAAATTATTTTTCAAAGGATTAAATCGATGGCTACAACGGAAAAAATAATAGACTATAACTCAGTTTGGGAATATTCTCCCGCTCCGGAAAGTACTGATCATATCAAGTTGGATGATAAGTATGATCTGTTTATCAATGGGGAGTTCGTGTCTCCCAAAAGCAGGAAATATTTCTGGACCGAAAATCCCGCAACTGGGAAAAAGATTGCGAAGGTTGCCGAGGCATCCAAGGCGGATGTGAACAGCGCAGTCAAATCAGCTCGAACAGCCTACGATAAATATTGGTCGAAAATGCCCGCGAGTGAACGCTCGAAGTATATATTCCGAATTGCAAGGATAATGCAGGAACGGTCAAGGGAGTTAGCGGTTATTGAATCCCTTGACGGCGGAAAACCAATCAGAGAATCACGAGATGTGGATATTCCGCTTGCCGCGGCGCACTTCTTTTATTACGCCGGATGGGCTGATAAACTCGAATACGCCTTCCCCGGTAGAAAAACAAGGTCTTTGGGCGTTGCAGGTCAGATAATCCCATGGAATTTTCCTCTTCTGATGGCAGCATGGAAAATTGCGCCGGCTTTGGCGACAGGAAATACGGTCGTGCTGAAACCCGCAGAGACCACACCACTGACAGCCATGAAGTTAGCGGAGATTATTCAGGAAGCCGATCTTCCTCCGGGTGTCGTAAACATAATACCGGGCGCCGGTGAAACCGGAAAAGCAATTGTTAACCATCCCGGTTTCGACAAGATAGCGTTCACGGGCTCAACAGCCGTGGGTAAATATATTCAAAAGACGCTTGCAGGCACAGGTAAAAAATACTCTTTGGAGCTCGGTGGCAAGGCGGCTAATATCATCTTTGAAGAAGCGGACATCGATCAAGCAGTAGAGGGTGTTATAAACGCTATATTTTTTAATCAGGGTCATGTTTGCTGCGCCGGTTCACGGCTTCTAATTCAGGAAGGAATCGCAGACGAAATAATAAACAAATTGAAAAACAGAATGGAAACACTTATCATCGGGGACCCGCTTGATAAGAATACTGATATTGGAGCTATAAATTCAAAAGCACAATTAAAGAGAATAAACGAACTAGTCTCAGCTGGAATTGATGAGGGCGGGACTCTGTATCAGCCGACTTGCTCGCTGCCGAATTCCGGTTACTGGTACAAACCCACCTTGTTCACCGAAGTTTCTCAATCGCATCGTATAGTGCAAGAAGAAATTTTCGGTCCTGTTCTTGCCATACAAACATTCAGAACTGTGGATGAGGCTATCGAAAAGGCAAATAACACTC
>JADFMS010000026.1 GCA_022563775.1 Fidelibacterota bacterium
AGCTCCCTGATATTTCCTTTAATATTTGTAGCAAAGAGCTCTATGATATCGGCGGAAACAGGTATTTGATTTTCCTCCGCCATACGGTTAAGAATGGCAATTCTCGTTTCGAGCTCAGGCTCTTGAACGTCAGCTGACAACCCAGCCTGAAATCTTGAAATCAGCCTTCCCTCCATCCCCAGCAAATCGCGGGGCGGTCTGTCGGAGGTTAATACTATTTGTTTATTATCCTGATATAGGGCATTGAACGTATGAAAAAATTGCTCCTGAGTTTGTTCCTTTTTAATAAAAAACTGTATGTCGTCGACTATGAGCAAATCTATGCTGCGATAATAGCGTGTAAACGCGTCTGTCCTTCTCTTTTCCAATGCATTAATAAATTCGAGTGTGAAAATCTCGCTTGGGACGTACAGGACACGTTCAGCCGTTCCTGTTGCCCGGGCATGATTTCCTATCGCCTGAGCCAGATGTGTTTTGCCCAATCCCACCCCCCCGTATATGAAGAGCGGGTTGAACGAAGTTTTACCGGGTGAATCTCCCACCGCCTGAGCCGCCGCTCTTGCAAATTGATTAGAGGATCCCTCTACGAACGTTTCAAATGTGTATTGGTCGTTCAGTCCGCTTTTGTCGTCTTTTTCGACCCTCCTTTTTTCCATAGATGAGTTAAAGGTCTCCGCCAAAGGACTATCCGCAGGCACGACATAATCTAAAACTATATCAGTATACCCCGCGTTTCTTAAAGCTGCGCGTAAGACTTCGCTGTAATGGCTTTCTATCCATTCAACGTGATAACGATTCGGCATACGCAAAGTCATTAAACCGTCTTCTAATTTGACAGATTTGATCGGTCGGAACCATGTCTCAAAAGACTGTTCTCCTAAGTTCGATTTTAAGTATTCCAGGCAGCCATCCCATAGCTCCTGGTGTAATGCATCTTGATTATAGTTTAGTGACAATTCTCCTCTTCCTTTTTGGTTATATTGTTATTTTAATCCGAAAAACATAAATAAAATTGCCCGTATCCTGATATCTGCCCTAAGACGGCAACAAAAATCCGTGTTTTTGTTCGTAAATAACAGGATTTGTTTACTTCTCACGGCATAGACCAATAGGTTTCAGTTAAAGTTATATGTTAGGTGTTTCTAAAACTTGTTCTAATTACCAGCAGAAAGAGATGGTGTTTGAGTTATCCACAATTTATTAACATGCTCCTTGTGCAGCTGGAAATATTTAACCCTGTTGAATAGTAAATGTCAAGATAAATTTACGCTCTTCAAAAATAACCTCTATTCGTGCCATAGCAATGATTTATGAAAGAGAAAATTCTTGCATTTAAGAGAATTTAATGTATATTTCTCACCGCTTTGAAAAATGGGAAAAAAGCTATCAACACCAAAACATGGACAATAAATGAAGAGAACGTATCAGCCAAGTAACCGTAAACGCCGCAATAAACATGGATTTCGCAAAAGAATGTCTTCTGCCGACGGAAGGGAAATTTTGAAGAGAAGAAGAGCCAAGGGGCGGAAGAGACTTACTGTATCCTCAGAAATAGCCAAGAAATGACAAATTGGACAGACGGCTTCCAAAAAAGGAGGTCCTTCGCGGAAGAAAAAAAATCAGTGATCTTTTCCGTTATGGTGATAAAATATCTTCCGGCACTCTGTGCGCCTACTGGAACCGATGTCATTCAAGAAAAGTCGCATTTCACGTTTCCACAAAGGTGGGCAATTCAGTAACCAGAAATAAACTCAAACGCCGTTTAAGGGAAATCTATCGAAACAATAAATCCTTATTCCCGGGTGATATCTGCATAATATTTTCAGCCCCGGAGCCCGTTGTCGAAAGTTCATACCATAGCCTCGAATTAACCATTAAAGACATAGCCACGCGGATTTCGTCAAAATATGCTCAATCTTAAATCAATCCCTAAACACACCGTTCTCGGCCTGCTGAAGCTATATCGGTTGACAATTTCTCCATTTTTAGGCGCAAATTGCAGATTTTATCCCTCCTGTTCACAATATTCGATCGAGGCTGTCGAGAAGTACGGCGCATTTAAGGGGGGGCTTCTTTCTCTCAAGAGGGTATCTAAATGCCATCCGCTGCATTCCGGCGGAGTAGATATGGTACCATGAAAAAGACAGATAAAAATACAGTTTTAGCCATTCTTCTGATCGGGCTAATTCTTGTAATGACCCCTTCATATTTAAGATGGCTTAACCCGCCGCCGCCCGTATCTCCCGAAGCTGATAATCATTTTTTTGGCGTTGATTCCGTGCTCACGCCGAAATTTCGGTCGTTCGATTCCGATGCAGCGATTTACGACCCGGTCATTACAACCCTTCCGGAAGAAGCCGAATTGATCGACACCGTCGAAGAAATGATTGTGTCCATAGAAACACCTCTTTATTCTGCCGGCTTGTCTTCAAGGGGGGGCGGCAGCATAATTAGCTGGGTGCTTAAAAATTATTCGGGACCTGATAAAAATCCGGCAAAACTGTTATCTTCCTACAAAGGCGGCAACCTCGGAATTCGATTCGTCAACGTAAACCGGGATACCGTAGATCTGTCAAAGATCAACTGGACCCCTTCTCCGGAAAACCAATCTTATATTTCCCTTGATTACGGCCAGTCGGCGGAAATTTCTTTTACTTTTCGCCTGCCGAACGGTTTCAATATAAGAAAATCGTTCAGGTTCAACGGTGACGGTTATGATTTTTCACTTGACGTGGACGCTTCTGCCTTAAGCGGCTCAACAATAAACAACAGATATACGCTTTCATGGGATACGCCCCTGCTGTCTACAGAGAAGTATCTGGTCGATGAGATGCAGTATGCCCGTGCGCTGGCATTGCTGGGTGATGACGTCGAAGAATTAGACGCCGTAGTCAACAAGGTCGAAAGGGAATACTACGATGGAAACGTTTCATGGGCTGCTACGCGAACCAAGTATTTTACCGCAGCTATTATCCCGGAAACGATGCCCGCAAACAGGGTTATGCTCAAGTCAATAGGAAAGAATACGCGGGATGAAGAGCTCTATAAATCCTTTGCGGTTTCGCTTGATATACCGATAAGCGGACAATATGCAATTGGCAGCCATAGATTTACCATTTACATAGGACCTCTAAGTTACGATTTACTCAAAAGTTACGGATTTGAGCTTGAGAAGATGATGAACTTCGGATGGGGCTTTATCAGACCGATAAGCAAGGCTGTCCTCTGGTCATTTACGAAGCTACACGCTTTCATACCTAATTACGGCTTGGTAATTATCCTCTTTTCCATTCTTGTTAAGATTCTGGTTTATCCGCTTACCCATAAAAGCTTTGTCTCCATGAAGAAGATGCAGGATTTGCAGCCCGTTATTGCCGAGCTTAAGGAGAAATATAAGGACGATCAGCCTACAATGCAGAAGAAGCAGATGCAGCTTTTCAAAGAGAAGGGAGTAAACCCTCTCGGCGGATGTCTACCTATGTTGCTACAAATGCCGCTGCTTTTCGCGCTTTTCACCGTGTTCCGCTCCACTATAGAGCTGCGTGGAGCCGAATTTGTTTGGTGGATAACAGACCTCTCTTCCCAGGACACGCTATTCACTCTTCCGTTTGCTCTGCCGTTTTATGGAGCTAACGTTAATTTCTTGCCGATCTTTATGGGTTTTACGATGTACCTCCAGCAAAAATATTCCGGTCAGTCAACAATGAACCAACAGCAAAAATTTATGGGATATTTTATGCCGATCTTCTTGGTTCTCTTTTTCAATACATTTCCCTCCGGACTGAACTTATATTATTCTCTATTTAATATTTTCAGCGTAATTCAGACCAAATATCTATCCGACGGAATATTTGGCAAGAAAAAACAGGCAGAGGACAAAACGGACAATTAAATAATCCTCCATCCGGACTATGCTAAACCGGCAGCTAAACGAAGACACAATCACGGCGCTCTCAACACCGCCGGGAATCGGTGGTATTGCTGTTGTCAGAATATCGGGTGAAAAATCATTACAAATAATCAATAAATTGCTGCCAAAGAGTAAGCATCTGTCCAGCAAATCTCACGGAATTGCCACGCCGGCTACTATAATTGACGGAAAATCGCAAGAACCTATAGACGAGGTCATTGTTACCTATTTCAGGGGGCCAAATTCTTATACGACGGAAGATCTTGTGGAAATTAGCTGCCATGGAGGACTTTACGTACAGGGAATACTGCTTGAGCTAATCACCGATCTCGGTGCCCGAATAGCCCAGCCGGGAGAATTCACGAAGAGAGCTTTCCTCGGTGGAAGAATCGACCTATCGCAGGCGGAGGGTGTAGCCGACATTATCGCTGCCAAAGTAGAATCCGCCCATAAATCCTCTTTACTACAAATCCAGGGAAACATAAAGAGAAGCGTCAAGTCGCTGAGATCAAGGATTATCGAAATAGCTGCCCTGATAGAAGCGGAGCTGGATTTTTCCGAAGACGAAATAGAGCATACTTCGAATAAGAAATTAGCCGAAATGATCAAGGCGCTGCACACGGACGCGCTCGGACTGCTTCAGAATTACGGATACGGCAAGATTCTGAGAGAGGGCGCTCTTGTGCCTATTATCGGTAAGCCGAATGCAGGTAAATCCAGCCTTCTCAACGCCATCCTCAACAGTGATCGGGCTATAGTAGCCCCTACACCCGGTACCACACGAGATACCATCGAGGAAGAAGTCGAATTAGGTGGATATTTGATTCGCCTTGTAGATACCGCCGGCCTGAGAGAGTCCGGAGACAACATCGAACAGATCGGAATCGATAAGTCCATTTCCCGGCTTGAATCGGCGGACCTGACAGTGTGGCTGCTTGACAGATCTACGCCGATTGAAAATGAAGACATTGCCATATTCGAGAGACTCGAAGGGAAGAATTACATCACAATCGAGAGCAAGGTAGACCTTGAAAAGGATGCCTCCTTTTCGCCACAAAAAAACGGGTTCAATATAGAGTGCTCGATTTCATCTTTAACCGGCGAGGGGATGGAAGCGCTCGGGGAAAAAATCGCGGAGCGTGTTGGTGAAATCAGCTCCGGGGAAGCCGCGATTATTACAAATGCCCGACACGCTAATGCGATCAAATTAGGGGCTGCATCACTTCAAGGGGCGGTTGCGGCGGCAAAGGAAGGTCGGGGTGGAGAATATTTAGCCGTCGACCTGAGAGAGGCAATGGACCACTTAGGAGAGCTCACCGGTGAAGTCACGACCGACGATATACTAAACGAAATATTCGGGAAATTCTGCATTGGAAAGTGAAACTGTTTCACGTGAAACGAGTTTAGTTCATTTGATTTTTCTAAACATGGTTGTTTCACGTGAAACAATTTATGATATTTGGATTATCCGAACGATCATCGTATAATTATCTGCTTGAAAGATACATTTGACATAATAGTCGTAGGCGCCGGACATGCCGGCGTTGAAGCCGCTCTTGCCGCCGCCCGCATGGGAAACAATGTGGCGATTGTCACTATGGACACATCCGCCATCGGTCGCATGTCGTGTAATCCGGCTATCGGCGGTTTGGCAAAGGGGCATCTCGTGCGGGAGATCGATGCGCTCGGCGGCGAGATGGGGCTTGCCGCTGATTCTACAGGCATACAATTTAAAATGCTGAACCGCTCAAAGGGGAGAGCGGTCTGGTCTCCGCGCTGCCAGAGTGATAAATATGCATACTCCGCTTATATGGAAAATGTAGTGAAATCCGAGAAAAACATCACGCTTATAGGCGACGCCGTATCAGAAATTATTGCATCCGGCGATAGGGTAACCGGGGTAAGCACAAAAACGCATGGCGCAATCTCGGCCCGTGCGGTAGTGCTCACGTGCGGTACCTTCCTGAACGGATTAATGCACACGGGTCTCAGCTCCAGAGATGGAGGAAGGGTGGGAGAAAAAACCGCTAAGGGTCTCACGGAAAATCTCAAATCTTATGGCTTTCAATCAGGAAGATTAAAAACGGGTACGCCGCCGAGATTAAAAAAAGATACAATCGATTTTGATAGCACCCAGATTCAGTACGGCGATGATCATCCGACCCCCTTTTCGTTTCGTACGCTGAATTTTAATCCCAAGAATGAACCAGCCTATATAACTCATACAAATGAAAAAACGCATCGAGTCATAGAATCGGGGCTCGATCAATCCCCGATGTACACCGGAGCGATCAAGGGGATCGGGCCGAGATACTGTCCGTCGATTGAAGACAAGGTGGTGCGTTTCTCGGACAGGCCGTCTCACCAGCTCTTCCTCGAACCGGAGGGGCTTGATAGTGATGAGATATACGTCAACGGCTTCTCGACGAGCTTACCGGAAGAAATTCAGCTAAGGGCTATCAGAACCGTGCCGGGTTTGCACCGGGTTGAATTTACCAGAGCGGGGTATGCGGTCGAATATGATTTTTTCCCTCCCCACCAGCTCTACCACAGCCTCGAGACAAAGCTGATTGAAAATCTTTTCTTTGCAGGTCAAATAAACGGAACAAGCGGTTACGAAGAAGCCGCCGCCCAGGGTTTTGTTGCTGGAGTGAATGCCGCATTAAAAATAAATGGAGAAAAGCCGTTTGTGACCGACAGGGCGGAGAGCTACATCGGCGTACTGATAGACGACCTTGTGTCTAAGGGTACGCTCGAGCCTTATAGAATGTTTACTTCACGCGCAGAATACCGTATTCTTCTCCGGCACGATAACGCCGATATTCGGTTATCAAAGAAAGGATACGAGCTCGGATTGATTCCTGAAAAAATTTATAATCGTGCGATGGAAAAGAAGGCTTTAATTCGTGAGGCTATGTCCTTGCTAAGCAAGAGCTCCGTCTCCGCTGCGGAGATAAATGATTACCTGTCCGCCGTTATACTAAAGCCGGCGGTGAACTCATCTACGCTCATACGCATTATCCGGCGGCCCGAACTCCGACTGCTTGACACGATGCCGATCATCGAAAATAAGCTTCCCGGGCTCGCAGAAAAAATTAGGCTGGACGAAGAATCCGGCGAACAAATCGAACTTGAAATTAAGTACGAAGGATATTTGAAAAGACAAGAGGAACAGGTTGAACGCTTCCGCAAGATGGAACATAAAAGTATTCCGCCCGGATTTGATTACGGAATTATTCGTTCGCTCTCATCGGAGGGAAGAGAAAAGCTATCTTCTATGAAACCTGAATCGCTCGGGCAGGCATCCCGCATTTCCGGTGTTAGGCCATCTGACATCTCTCTCGTTGCCGTGGCGCTAAAAGCCTTTAGCGCTAACAGCGGATAATCAAATCTTGGCTCCTGTATTTGAAGGGATAAATTTAATTGAAGAGCTGATCGGGAAGGACGAAGCATCGAAGTCCTTTGCCGAAAAAGCTGCGCTTGGGGGGCGATATAAAGTCTCCGGACTCTCCGGCTCCCTCACGGCGTTCCTCGCAAAATCTACATTCAAGTCCACGGGGCGAAGCCTATTAATTGCGGCCGAATCACTAAAAAGGGCGGAGGCGTATCGAGACGACTTAGAAACATTATTGGGCAAAGAGTTCGTTTATTTTTTTCCCGAGTCCGGCAAATCAATAGGACAAGAATCGATCACCATACAAGCCTTTCAATCCCATGCGCTGCAAGGACTGCTCGGGGGCGATCACACACTGATTATTTCTACCTTCCGCGGGTTGTTAGAGATGGTCCCGCCATTAGGAGATCTTATTAAAAACCGGATTCAGCTGAACGCAGGAGATGAAATCGAGATTGAAACACTTATCTCCCGGTTGACTAATATCGGATATGAACGGGAGAAAATGGTATCACGTCCATTTGAGTTCAGCGTTCGCGGCGGCATTCTGGATATTTTTCCCATATCTTCCGAATATCCTGTGAGGATAGATTTCTTTGACGACACAATAGATTCGATTAGAGAATTTGATATTATCACACAGAGGTCGCATAAACACATTATAAACAGTATGATAAGCCCTGATTTTTTTGTTGAAAATCTATGGCAGGGAGCGAGCCAGAACCTTGTTTCAGTAATTCCGCCGGACACTATTATTTGGATAGACGGCTATGACAGGCTGGCACAAATTGCCGACGATGATTCGAATATCGACCTCGACGAAATTAAAAACAAGATTCAGGGAAGCGATGGAGCAGACATCCTCTCGGTCTCGTCGCCGCGATCGATACGGTTTAACTCCTCACCCCAAACAAGATATCGCAGCTCGATAGGCGCCTTATCCAAGGACTTGCATAAGTGGGAAACCAATAAGGATTTCGTTTTCATTTTATGCGAGAACGATTTTCATCAGGAGCGCCTCAGCAAGACACTCGATAACGACGGTACAGCTATCGAAACCGCCCCGCTCTCTGCCGGGTTCAACCTTCCGTCTGTGAATTTACGCGTTCTAACCGACCACGAGATTTTTGACCGCACCAGGAAGAGGCGCTCTTTCAACCGATTCGTATCCCATGGAACTCCCGTCCGGGATTCTGCCGGAATCCAAATAGGTGATTTTCTCGTTCACATCGATCACGGAATCGGAGAATACCGGGGTATGGAAAAAATAAAAATCTCCGGAGCAATGAGAGAATGCCTGAAGA
Source organism: Fidelibacterota bacterium (assembly GCA_022563775.1). The sequence goes on from JADFMS010000026.1 coordinate 8,609, forward strand.
TTTTATATGCGGGCGGAGATAAGATATATCTTCCGGTAGAAAATTTTCGCCGTATCCAAAAATACAAAGCCGGTGAGGGTATCGTTCCCAAGTTAAACAAGCTCGGAAGCAATGAATGGGAAAAGATAAAAAAACGAACCCGGTCTTCCACCGATAAGATAGCCCGGGACCTTGTAGAGCTCTATGCCAAAAGGCTTAGCTCAAAAGGGTTTTCATTCGCCCCGGACATCGATATGCAGTGGGCTTTGGAGGCAAGCTTCCCGTTCGACGAAACGCCCGATCAGCTCCGTGCTGTTGATGAGGTCAAGGCTGACATGGAAAAGGAGTATCCTATGGACCGGCTGCTTTGCGGTGATGTGGGGTTCGGCAAAACAGAAGTCGCATTACGCGCAGCATTTAAGTGCGCCCTGAGCGGAAAGCAAACCTCCCTGCTCGTGCCTACTACTATTTTAGCCGAGCAGCATTACCAGACATTCAGGGAGAGATTAGAGCCTTTTCCGGTTATCGTCGAATCCCTGAGCAGGTTCAAAAGCAAGAAAGAGCAGACTGAAATATTAAAGCAACTTGAATCCGGAAAAGTAGATATTCTAATCGGCACTCACCGAATTTTATCTGCCGACGTTAAATTCAAGGACTTAGGATTGCTTATTATAGACGAAGAGCACCGTTTCGGCGTCCGCCAGAAGGAATCATTAAAAAATCTGAGAATCTCTGTCGATACCCTGTCTATGACAGCAACCCCAATCCCAAGAACTCTCAATTTTTCCTTGCTCGGAGCCCGTGACCTGTCAAATATAAATACGGCTCCCAAAAACCGGCTTCCGATTTACACGGAAATCACCACCTTAGACGAAGGTGTTGTCCGCGATGCCGTGATGAGAGAAGTTGAAAGAAACGGACAGATCTATTTCGTTCATAACGAAATCAAGTCTATCAATCGGATTTATGAGAAGCTCAGGCGCTGGGTGCCGCATGTCAGAATCTGCATAGCTCACGGTCAGATGAAGCCCAAAGAGCTCGAAAGCATAATGTCTGATTTCATGGGGCGGAAATATGAACTTTTGTTGAGCACGATGATAATTGAAAGCGGACTCGACATACCTAATGTCAACACCATTTTAATCAACCGGGCTGACAGGTTTGGACTTTCGCAGCTATATCAGCTTCGTGGAAGAGTCGGCAGGTCGGATAAACGAGCGTTCGCATACTTGCTCATCCCGCCGATCCATAAGTTGGGGAGTAATGCAATAAGTCGATTAAACACGCTTGAAAATTTTTCCCATCTCGGAGCAGGATTCAGCATAGCAATGCAAGACCTCGAAATTCGGGGCGCCGGAAACTTATTGGGCACACAGCAAAGCGGCTTCATGGAAGCCGTCGGATTCGATATGTATAACCGGCTTGTCGCCGAAGCCGTGGATAAAATAAAGGAAGAGTTCGGCATAAAGCAATTATCCGTGCAAGGCGTGGAAACGGAAATATCTTGTGATCTCGATGCATATTTACCGGATTCGTACATCTTGGACGGTGAGGTTCGTGTGGATTTCTATAAACGATTAGCCTCGCTTACTGAGATGTCTGAACTCGAGGATATCAGGGAAGAATTATCCGATAGATACGGATCGATTCCGCAGGAGGCTAAAAACCTGCTCGACATAACCGAGATAAAAATCATATCGTCTAAATTAAGGATAAGGTCTCTCAAAATTAAGCGCTCGGAGATCAGCGGCTTACTCGGAGATTATGAAAAAGTCTCGCCTGAGGACATTTTTTTCAAATCTCTGTCAACAAGCGATGGTTTGGATAAATATGATTTAACTATTGATTCGGCAAACGGGGTGAGTTTCAGGGCAAAGCTTTCCGATAAAAACAAACTCAAATCAGCGAAAACCCTGTTGAATTCATTATCGCCATAAATTAACTTTCGGAAATGCTTAAGTATCGAAATATAGAAAACAACGAGGAAAATGTTAAATGAAATTAAATCGTACGCTGGCAATATTGTTAATCCCGATTTTTATATTATCCGCCTGCTCGAAGAAACACCCGAAAGAGAAAGGTCCTGTCATCGCAAAGATAGGGAATGAGTATTTATACCTTTATGATATGATCACACCGAGCGACAGCCTGAGGTTTTCTGACAAGGGAGCCTCCTTTAAGAGAAACCGTGTTGAGGTGTTTGTAATGAGATATCTGTACGCAAAGCTGGGCTATTCGGATGGAGTCCATAAAAAGGAGTCTATACAGGAACAATTAAGTAACCATATTAATAAAACCATGATAAACGTTGTATATAAAAAGGCGGTGCTCGATAAATTTGTCAATGAAAAAACCATGAGAGATCTGTATGGGCGTCTCCAGGGGCAGATTTCCGGCAGACATATTTTAATTTCTTATGCTGACGCGGAGAGCAATCCTAAAGACGTTAGCCGATCTAAATCCGACGCTCTTCAGCTTATCGGCGACATAAGGGGAAGGATCACTTCAAGGGATGATTTTTTATCGTTAGCCGACGAACTGTCTGAAGACACGACCTCAACAGATGGCGGAAACATCGGCTTCTTTAAGTGGGGTGACATGGAAGATTCATTCCAGGAGGTAGCGTTTTCCCTTCCTGTCGGCTCGGTCTCCGGGCCGGTAGAAACATCTTACGGATATCACATCATATGGATAGATTCAATCCGTACCGTTGACTATAGTTCTTTTGCAAGAATGGAGAGGGGGCTGAATAGAAGATTGTTCAACTTTCATAAAGATGAAATTGTACAAGCAGGCAAAGATTTTATAAATTCCTTAAACTCTGCAGCCGGAACAGAGCTGTATGACGATAGGATTGAAAGCCTGTCCGTTCTTATGTTGGAATATGTTCAGTCTGACAGCTCTTATAAGGCCGGAATAAAGCCTGTAGTGTTTTTGGAAGAATCAAAATCCGTTGGACCGCTCGCGACTTACGATGGTAAAGATGTAACAACGCAGATTCTGATAGGTCTTATTAAAGACCCGAAAACCGGCTGGACGATAGCTTCTCTTACGGATACTTCCACGATCAAGAATTTAGTCGTTAACGAGATCAACAAAAAATTAATTACAGAATACGGATATACAAATAAATTTGACAAAGATAAATCTATGACTGAAGATTTAAAGAAGCAAGAAAGAGGTTACGTCTGGCAGGAAATCAAAAAGTTGAATATTGAAGATCGTATCGATGACAGAGACGAAAATCTCCTAAAATATTATAATGAATACAAAGACAATTATGTTTCAAAACGAATCTCTGACATCTTAGAGATACTGGTTTCTGAAAAAACCTTAGCGGATTCACTTTACTCTCTCGTCATGAGTGGAGGCGACATGGAGTCTCTGGCATTAGAATTTTCTGAGCGCAGCACGGCGAAAAAGAATAACGGCATAATTGAGAGAGTCACGTCAAAGCGCCTCGGACCTATAGGAAAACAAGCCTCCAAGATGAACGTCGGTGATATCTCCAAGCCGCTGAAGGCTGGTAAAAAATGGTCTATATTCAAAATTCTGTCCGTTGTTCCGCCCGGCTATATTCCATTTAGCGAGGCAAAAAGCAGGTTGATTGCTGATTTCAGGAAAGACGAAATAGAGAGACTTACAGAAGAATTCGGCAGGTATTTAATCAATAAATATAATCCTCATTACTATTTCGAAAACATAAACGCCCAAGTGGCAACATCGGAAATTGAGTAATAAAACCAGGGTTTATTTGTTTTTGTTATTTCTTGCTTCCGCAGCGCTTATTTTCGGAATATATACTAATCGAGGATTTTCAAACAGTGATGGCACTATAGTCGTTGCCAGGGTAGGCTCATCAAAGCTTACAAAAAACGACCTGTCGGAATTGGTATCAAGCTCCGGAGTGGATAAATATAGACTTAAGCTCCTTGCCGAAGGGTGGGTGAATCGTGAACTCCTTGCTCGCAGCGCTGAAGAGGCGGATCTATATAATGACGAGTTGTTGTCTTACAGCCTTGAAAATTATAGAAGGGAGCTTCTTGCCAATTTATACCTTCAGGATAGGTTCAGACATATGCCGTTTGTGAAGGATCGGGAGATTGCAGAATTCTATAAAAATAATATTGAAACTTATCTCCGTGATGAAAAGCAAATCAGGGCATATCACTTCCTGCTTGATGATGAAACGACAGCAAACGACCTGAAAGACGCTCTAAGCACAAGCGACGATCAGAAAATGTCTTTGCTGTTAAATAATTATCACGGCACACTAAGAACATTCGGTAGAAACGATGTTATTGAGGAGATATCATCTAATGCTTTCGGCTCAAGAAGAGATATTGTCGGACCTATCGCTACCGAGTATGGGTACCACGTTCTACAAATTCTTGACCGGTTTGAAGCTGAATCACTAATACCGATACATGAAGTGAAAGACGAAATCATTCAAAAGCTTAAAATACTTAAACAAAATATATTGTATTATCAAATCTTGGACAGCCTAAGGCTGTCAGTCGATTACTACATAAATGAATCATACCTTGATCGGCAATAAACTCAACACTCTCCTATTTGTTTGTTTTATGGCTAACGCGCCTAACCTTGCCTCCCAGGTAATAGACGGTATCGCTGCCGTGGTGGGAGACGAGATCATATTGAAAAGTGAGGTGGATCAGTTTGCTAAAACACAGGCGCTGCGTATGAGGATAGATCCAATAAGAAATCCGAGCAGGTATGAAAGTATTTGGCGCAGGACGCTTAAAACTCTCGTGGACCAAAAAATATTACTCGACCGTGCCGAGTTAGACAGCATAGAGATTAGTGACAGGGAAATTGAAGAAGCGCTGGACAATCAAATAGAAGGAATAATACAAAGAGCAGGCTCACGCGAAATGGTAGAAGAACTCATAGGATATTCTTTAAACAGACTCAAAAGAAATTATCGTGAAGAAATCAGAAAACAAAAATTAGTTGACAGAGTTCAACAACTGAAGTTCAACGACATGTCTGTAAACAGGCGAGAAGTTGAAGAATTTTTCTCGGAATATTCTGATAGTCTTCCTGAACTGAAACCGGCTGTAAAGATAAGTCATATATTGAAAGAAGTTGTCGCAGGCCCGGGCGCCGACAGCATCGCATATCAGAAAGCCGACAGCCTCTTGGGATTATTGAAAACCGGATCTGATTTTGACGAAATAGCCATGAAATATTCAGACGATACTAATTCAGCCGTTAACGGGGGCGAGCTTGGTTTTATGAAGAGAGGGACTCTTGTACCTGAATTTGAAGAAGCATCATATTCTCTACTGCCCGGCTCTATAAGCAAGATAGTTAAAACCGAATTCGGATATCATATCATTAAAATGATAGAGAGGCGAGGAGACAAAATTAACGTCAAACATGTTTTGATAATGGCTAAAACGAGTACGTCAGATAAAGATCGTATCATAAGTTTATTGAATGATATCCTCGAAAAAATTAATTCAGGCGATCAGTTTGAAAAGATGGCGTTGGAACACAGTGACGATCCGGATGTGAATCTTAATAGTGGAGATCTCGGGTGGCTTGACCTAGCTTCTCTAAATATACCTCAATTCGCTTTTGTATTGGATACGCTGCAAGTTGGAAATATCAGCGCTCCATTCAAAACGGATTTTGGTTATCATATCATTAAAAAAGTCGACTACCGTGAAGGAGGACCGCTCTCATTAGAAAATAATTGGCATGATATTGAATCTATGGTTATAAGGAACAAAAGATTAAAAGTATATAATGAGTGGCTGAATTCAATCCGTAACGAAGTATATATTGATATCAAAATGTAAATAAATTATTGATAAGATGTTAACGAGCATGTTAATAAGATGTTTAAATTCTTGTTAGTTAATTTTTAATATACAATTGAATGATGATATAAAAATTAATCTTGATATCTATCCGGCTTACTAACATAATGTTAAGGATATTTACAGCACGTAAGTATTTATTTTTGATATATTTATAGTATCTAATGTTATACTATTAACACTACTATTAGTATAAGTATTTTAGTGTAATTTTTATAATAATAAGTCAATAAATGTATTGTCAATTTCAGTGCTGAGCAGTAACTTGTATCTTTAGTTATATTCGTTGATTTGAAATAGATTTTTCTTTTAGATAAGGATTTGGTCAATGAAGTTTTCAATAGAAAGAGAATCGATTTATAAGGAACTTCAAAGAGCTAATAGGGTAGTTCCGGTCCGTTCTACTTTGCCTATTTTGACTTGTGTTTTACTTAGTGTAAAAGACTCGAGATTAAAAATATCTGCTACGGATATAGAGATTACATTTGTTAGCGAGGTGGATGTAAAAGATTCGGATGATGGATCGGTTGCTGTTCCTTCAAAAGTTTTGAATGATATTATCGGGGTCTTACCTCAAGGTGAGATTAAAGTTAGTTCTGATGATAAACAAAATGTGCAAATAGATTGTTCAAGCGGGAAATATTCTATCGCCGGTAGATCTGCTGAAGATTTTCCAGCCACGCCTGATTTAAAAGATGAACAGCAGATTGATATTGATAACGACACTCTTCATAGAATCATTGAAAAAACAGTTTTTGCGGTTAGCGCTGATATGTTGAGACCTGCTCTGACCGGAGTGTTGTTTGAATTTAATGGAAGCGGTTTGATTACCGTAGCCACAGACGGACATAGGTTGGCTAAGCTGTCTAATGATAAATTATCTACTTCCAAGATGAATTCAGGAGTTATTATACCAAAAAAATTCCTGAATCTTATACTGAATTCTTTAGTTAACGGTGATGAGAATAAGTTTTATATCAGCGAAAATCATGCTATGGTAACGATCGGTGATTCAAATTTTTATACAAGAATTATTGATGAAAAATATCCTGATTATAATAGTGTGATTCCTTCTGAAAATGACAAAGAACTGTCAGTTAGTGTTGAAAGTATTCTGTCATCTGTGATTAGGGTTTCTATTTTTGCGAATAAGACAACACAGCAAATAAAACTTAGTATATCCAACAACAAACTTAGAATATCATCTGCTGATCCGGAGTCAGGTGGTTCAGGATCGGAAGAAATAGAATGTGTTTATAGCGGCGAAGATATAGAGATAGGATTTAATTCAGAGTATCTTAAGGATATACTAAGGCAAATAGATACGAAAGATCTCATCATGAGCTTGAAAGCCCCGATAAGTGCCGGGTTAATCTATCCTTCTGATCAATTGGAAAATGAGAAATATACTATACTTCTCATGCCAATCAGGTTGACCGAAGAAGCATGACGCATATCGAGTGATGCATCTCGATAGAATGCGATTGTCAAATTTCAGAGTATACGAAAACTTCGAGACAGATTTCTCGAAATCATTAAATGTAATTACAGGCAATAACGGCGTAGGAAAATCCACAATTCTTGAGGCGGTTCACTATCTTTCGCTTACAAAGAGCTTCCGCTCGAATAAAGATGATGATGTGGTTAGGTTTAATTCCGATTTCTTTATGTCTACAGGTACGTTTATTTCTGACAACGGAGTAGATGATACTATCTTAGTATCTTTCTCAAGAGATACCGGAAAATCAGTTAAGAGTCAGGGGAAAAAGGTTAGCAGGTATAGCGATATAGTTGGAAGACACTCTATTGTGATGTTATCACCTGAAGATATGCTTGCCACTCTCAGCTCGCCTTCCGGACATAGACGGTTTATGAATCTGACAATCTCGCAGGTGAATTCAAGCCACTTAAATAAACTGTTATCGTATAGGACGCTCCTGCGACAACGTAATTCCGCAATCGGGTTAGCCGCGTCCGGAAACAGGTCCGACGAAGAAACATTGGATGTAATAGAAGAGCAGCTTGGCGAGCTTTGCAATTCGATTATCAGCGATAGAAACGACTTTATAGAAAAAATATCTCCGGAATTTGAAACGATATTTAGCGCGCTTAACGAAGGCAAAAAAGAAGGAACGATTGCGTATAATCCATCTATGAGAGGAAATAAAGAAGAGCTGTTAAGATTATTCAGAGAACGAAGATCGTCAGATTATGAGAGCGGATATACCGTAAGGGGTCCGCATAGAGACAGTCTTTCATTTAACATCGACGGCAGGCAACTAAAAAAATTCGGCTCAAAGGGCGAAAATAAAATTTTCTTGGTCGCCTTGAAATTGGCACAGGGAAACTATACAGCTGAAATATCCGGGGTTAAACCGATCTACCTTCTCGATGATATTTTCATGGAGCTCGACAGGAACCGGGCACTGAAGACAATGGAATACATAAATAATGTCGGTCAGGTAATAATTACTACTACTGATTTTGAGGAATGGTCTGAATTGGTAAACACCGATGTAAATATTATCGGGCTGTCCTGATGCCCTGGCTATCGGAAGCCTTAGACGAGGTGATCAAGGAAATCGGGATTCGAAAATCCGTCGTATCCAACAGGGCGCGGGATGTCTGGGGTGAGGCGGTCGGTGATCTAATTAATGCAAACACAACTCTTCAAATCGTAGACAAAGATAAGCTGATAGTAATCGTCTCGAATGACACATGGAGGCAGGAACTATCATACAGGAAAGAAGAGATATTAAAAAAAATAAACGAGTTGATCGGCGAAGAAGCCATTAAGGATATAATTTTCAGGTAAATATGAAAGAGAATAACAAGGGATCCGCAGAATACGGCGCAGAAGAAATTCAGGTCTTAAAGGGACTCGATGCGGTTCGCAAGAGACCGGCTATGTACATAGGCGATATCGGCAGGCGCGGTATGCACCACCTGGTGAACGAAGTGGTAGACAACAGTATTGACGAAGCGCTTGCAGGATTTTGCACCAAGATGCACGTAACCATAAATAAAGATGAAAGCGTTACGGTAGAGGATGACGGAAGAGGGATACCGGTTGAGATGCATGCAGAGGAGAAAAAACCGGCGCTTGAGGTGGTTATGACTATCCTGCATGCCGGTGGAAAGTTCGAAAAAAGTTCCTACAAGATATCCGGGGGCCTTCATGGGGTCGGAGTCTCGGTTGTGAATGCCCTCTCTGAATGGTGCAAAGTTGAAGTCTCGCGGGATGGGTTTATATACATGCAGGAGTACGTTCGCGGCGTCACCAAGGGACCGCTGAAAAAGATCGGGAAGACGAAGAAAACCGGAACTAAAACAACCTTCAAGCCCGACCATAAAATATTTACGGTTAAACATTTTGATTTCAACATCGTTTCCGAAAGACTTCACGAGCTGGCATTTTTAAACAAAGGGCTGGAGATAATTCTCACGGATGAAAGAGACGGCAGAACAGAGACGTATCTGGCAAATAAAGGGCTTGTGGAGTTTGTAAAATATCTCGATGAGAGCAGACACCCGATTCACGATAAGATCATCTGGTTTGAGGCCGAACGCGATGATGTTCCCGTAGAAGTTGCGATGGAATATACGGATAACTACACGGAGAATGTCTTTTCATTTGTCAATAACATAGACACGATCGAGGGGGGCACACATCTATCGGGATTCAAAACGGCCCTGACAAGAGTACTTAATAATTTCGGAATAAAGGACAACAAGTTTAAAGACCCGTCCAAGGGTCTGTCGGGTGATGACTGCCGCGAGGGGCTTACTGCCGTAATATCCATAAAAGTTGCGGAGCCGCAGTTTGAGGGGCAAACGAAAACAAAGCTCGGTAACGGCGAAATTAAAGGTATTGTTGACAGTATTGTATATGAACAGCTGACTGAATTTTTCGAACAGAACCCGCCAATTAGAAAAAAGATCATCGACAAGGCATTACTGTCGGCAAGAAGCAGGGAAGCCGCGCGAAAAGCGAGAGAGCTTATCAGAAGAAAATCGGCGCTGGATTCAGGAAACCTCCCGGGAAAATTGGCTGATTGTTCGACAAGAGACCCTGAATTTACAGAACTATATATCGTTGAGGGAGATTCTGCCGGCGGTTCGGCGAAGCAGGGAAGAGACAGGATGTATCAAGCGGTGCTCCCATTGAGAGGGAAGATACTAAACGTCGAAAAGGCGAGGCTGGACAAAATATTGGGTAACAATGAAATCAGGACGCTTATCACAGCCCTTGGAACCGGCATAAGCGGCGAGGATTTTGATCTGGAAAAACTGCGGTACGGTAAGATAATAATAATGACCGACGCTGACGTGGACGGCGCTCACATAAGAACGCTTCTCCTGACCTTTTTCTTCAGACATATGCGCGAGCTGATTCAGGAGGGACACATATATATCGCACAGCCGCCGCTCTTTAAGATAAAGAGGGGAAAGTCAGAGGAATACGCATATAATGAAAAAGAGCGGGTAGAGATAGTCAAAAAATTATCGAAAAACGGAAAAAATAAAGTCGATATTCAGCGATACAAAGGGCTGGGAGAAATGAATCCTGATCAACTCTGGAAAACAACCATGGACCCGGAGACCAGAACGGTTTTGCGGGTTGCGCTTGAGGAAGCAACGGTCGCGGATAAAGTCTTCTCAGACTTGATGGGAGAAGTTGTCGAGCCGAGAAGAAAATTTATACAAGAGAATGCGCGATTCGTAAAAAACCTGGATATTTAAGGGAACGCCAATAAGAAATGGCAATTAAAAGAGAAAAAATATTTCCCATAGATATCGTTGATGAGATGCGGAGCTCATACCTTGATTATTCGATGTCCGTAATTGTGTCACGAGCGCTCCCGGATGCACGTGACGGGCTGAAGCCGGTACACAGGCGTATACTGTACGGCATGGAAGATCTTGGCTTGAGAGCCAACAAGCCGTTTAAGAAATCCGCCAGAATAGTGGGTGAAGTTTTGGGTAAATATCATCCGCATGGAGATACCGCGGTTTACGATTCACTCGTTCGCATGGCGCAGGATTTTTCATTGAGGTATCCTTTGATAAACGGCCAGGGGAATTTTGGGTCCGTTGACGGTGACGGCGCAGCGGCAATGAGATATACCGAAGCCAAGATGTTCAAGATCGCCGAGGAAATGCTTCGGGATATCGATAGAGATACTGTAAAATTCGTGCCTAATTTTGACGATAGTCTTCAAGAGCCGTCTGTCCTTCCTACAAGACTCCCGCAACTGCACATGAACGGATCGAGCGGGATAGCCGTAGGAATGGCAACAAATATCCCCCCTCATAACCTTAACGAAATCTCGAATGCGCTGATCGCAATTATAGACAACCCGGACATTGAGTTAGAAGAAGTCATATCCCTCGTGAGCGGTCCGGATTTCCCGACAGGTGGAATAATATACGGCAAAAAGGGGATAGCGGAGGCTTATAAAACAGGCAAGGGTTCGCTGAAGATTCGCGCAAGATTAAGTGTCGAAACCTCCAAGGGGGGGAAGGAATCGATCATAGTTTCAGAAATACCCTTTCAGGTAAATAAATCCAACATGATAATGAAAATGGCAAATTTGGTTCGTGATAAGATTATAGAGGGTATTCGGGACATCCGGGATGAATCTGATAGGGACGGAATCAGGGTAGTAATCGATCTAAAAAAAGATGTCATACCTGATGTTATTATCAACCAGCTCTTCAAATACACACAGCTTCAAAACACTTTCGCGGTAAATTTCCTGGCGCTGGTAGATGGTCAGCCAAAAGTATTAAACCTCAAGGAGTCCCTCCTTCCGTTCATTGAATTCAGACACGAAGTGGTGTTGAGGAGAACCGAGTTTGACAAAAAGAAAGCTGAAAAGAGGGCGCATATACTCGAGGGATTGAAAACCGCGCTGGATAATATCGATGC
>JADFMS010000074.1 GCA_022563775.1 Fidelibacterota bacterium
TGCGAAATTGTGTGTCATAACCTACCGGAAGTACTACCTTATGTTAGGAGTAACAGCTTGCGAGTTTGCACGAAATCACCTACCTGAAGTCTGTAGAAATAAGCTCCTGATGCGACGTTAGCAGCGTTCCATGTGATTTGATGATATCCAGCCGGCTGTTCATTTTCAACAAAACGTAAAACTTCCTGTCCACGTAAATTGTATATCGTTAAGAGTACTTCACTAGGCGCTTGAAGCTGGTATTGTATGGTAGTTATAGCATTAAAAGGATTGGGATAGTTTTGAGATAATAAGAATATTTTTGGCGCATAAACCACTTCTTCTCCACCTATAGAAGTCAATTCATCAAAGGAAAACCGGATCGAGCTGTTGTTTTCATTCAAAACAAAAGTTTCAGCGAATAGTAAGGGTGACTCCGACAGCGCAAAGTCGTCATCTAACAAAAAAACCTTAGAAAGTTCCTCAAAGGTAATGGAAAAGGAACCGGAAGCGGAACCCATTATTTGCAAACTATCAAGATCATTCAGGATAGTTCCTTCCCAAAGCTCTATGGTAGACCGGCGCCATCCTCCGGCATTTACTACTCCTATGGACGAGAGACCATGGTCGGAATAATACCAAAACGGATCATTTTTCAGCTTGGCTGCAAAAGTCAATCTTAAGCCGTTTCCAACCATTTGAGTATTGAATTCAAGGTAAAGATAATTCCGGGCATCGCTTACAGCCGAACTGAAAGGGTCAGCCGGAATTTCATATTTACCCTCGGCGATCATTTCCAAAGCCATGATTTCATAAGTCCATGGATCTTCATCCATAAGGATTTCCCGTGAGTGTATTTCATGTTTACTCCTTTCGGGAGAAAGAAAAAACTTATAATTTGACACCCCTTCATCACTCACCATATTATTTATGGTAACCGTTTTCAAAATCGGGTGATCATTAATCCTATTACCTTGAAAAAACGTAGTAGAATGCCCTGGACCCTGAAAATATTCCTCAAGAACGTTTCCTTCGGGAGAGACTTTCACTCTATAAAACCATTCAATATCTGTTGTGCGACCCCACCGGGACATCAAACTAACGCTATTAGTACCCCCATCTTCGTTGCTCCAAATCATGCTGTATTCGATCCACTTGTTTGATCCTACGGTGTCAACTTCATGCCACATCAATAAAGGTGTATCAGTGTGTGCACTCTCATCATCACCGATAAGGTCTCTTCCGTATAAGACAGGAGAGAATCGAAAGACATCATAGTCCGGGCTATTGAAAGCGACAGGAACAAGAGAGAGCTCATCCACAAATACAACTTGAGCTCCGGAAGGTGATTTATCTCCATTAAAATAAATCTCTATAGAATGGCTTCCACTCTCTATTCTCCCTAACGATACCTTATATACGAAAAGCTCATTACCTTTAAACAGAACGATATCCTGATTTTGAGGGTTAGCTGTACTATCAATATAGATCGTCAGTACCGCGCTTTCTGAACCGGGGATAGACCAGTTGGTCTCAGAGGAGACCCGCAGATGGAGAAGGAATTCTCTTGATTTTTGCAAGTTATAAGGATATAGGCATCGAAGATTCGTTTCTGCCCAATTCGACGTTCAGGTCAATTGGAGTCCAGCCGGTCAAATCTACCTCCAATGTTGTATCAGATGGAACATTTATAAGAATACTCATAGTTCCGTCAGCTACGCCTTGCTCTTGTGGAGAGAAAGTAACAACTACAATTTGACTATCGTTTGGAACTATGGAAAACGAGGTCTCTGAAACCTGGAAAAAAGAGTGGGACAAATTGATATCATTTACAACAATAGTTGTATCTCCCTGGTTTTTTATGACAAGGGGTCGTGATACGGTTTGCCCAACTGTTACCTCATCGAAATTCAAGAATTCGGGAAATACGGAAACCTGGGCGAAGGCAGTGTGGTTCACTGTCAGCACCACCGCACAAATCGTCAGGGTTAGGAGTAATGTTCGTTTAAGCATAGTGTTCTCCTTATGTGGCAGTCAGGACTTGTCCTGACGCTGTAAAGGCACGGTCTTGTGGTCAGGATATCGCCGCCGTTGGCGGGAATTGTGAAATCCTGACTCGCACCGTATTCCTCCCCTCAAGGGAGGAGTTTTACACACCCCGTCTTCTCGACACTAACGTGTCATGAATCCACCCCTCTTGATAGAGGGGAATAATTGGATTTCATCATTTCAACAACAACATCTTCCTCGTCTGGACAAAATCACCCACCTGAAGCCTGTAGAAATAAACTCCTGATGCGACGTTAGCAGCGTTCCATGTGATTTGATGATATCCAGCCAGCTGTTCATTTTCAACAAAACGTAAAACTTCCTGTCCACGTAAATTGTATATCGTTAAGAGTACTTCACCAGGCGCTTGAAGTTGGTATTGTATGGTAGTTATAGCATTAAAAGGATTGGGATAGTTTTGAGATAATAAGAATAATTGTGGTGCATAAACCACTTCTTCTCCACCTACAGAAGTCAATTCATCAAAGGAAAACCGGATCGAACTGTTGCTTTCATTCAAAACAAAAGTTTCAGCGAATAGTAAGGGTGACTCCGACAGCGCAAAGTCGTCATCTAACAAAAAAACTTTAGAAAGTTCCTCAAAGGTAATGGAAAAGGAACCGGAAGCGGAACCAATTATTTGCAAGCTATCAAGATCACTAAGTATAGTTCCTTCCCAAAGCTCTATGGTAGACCGACGCCAACCTCCGGCATTTACTACTCCTATGGACGAGAGACCATGGTCGGAATAATACCAAAACGGATCATTTTTCAGCTTGGCTGCAAAAGTCAATCTTATGGCGTGGACAGCCTTTTGTGTATTGAATTCAAGTTGTGTATTGAATTCAAGGTAAAGATAATTCCGGGCATCGCTTACAGCCGAACTGAAAGGGTCAGCCGGAATTTCATATTTACCCTCGGCGATCATTTCCAAAGCCATGATTTCATAAGTCCATGGATCTTCATCCATAAGGATTTCCCGTGAGTGTATTTCATGTTTACTCCTTTCGGGAGAAAGAAAAAACTTATAATTTGATACACCTACATCGCTCAGATTATTATTTAGGGTAACCGTTTTCAAAATCGGGTGATCATTAATCTTATTACCTTGAAAAATCGAATTAGAATGCCCTGGACCCTGAAAACGTTCCTCAAGAACGTTTCCTCCGGGAGAGATTTTCACTCTATATATCCATTCAATATCTGTTGTGCGGCCCCACCGGGACATCAAATCAATGCTATTAGTACCCCCATCTTCGTTGCTCCAAATCATCTGGTATTCGATCCACTTGTCTGATCCCACACTGTCGACTTCATGCCACATCAATAAAGGTGTATCGGTGCGTACACTCTCATCATCACTGACAAGATCTCTACCGTATAAGACAGGAGAGAATCGAAAGACATCATAGTCCGGGCTATTGAGAGCTATAGGAATAAGAGAGAGCTCATCCAGGAAAACAAATTGAGCGCCGGCGGATGATTTATCTCCATTGAATAAAATCTCTACGGAATGGCTTCCACTCTCTATTCTCCCTAATGATACCTTATATACGAAAAGGTCGTTACCTTTAAACAGTACGATGTCCTGATTTTGAGGGCTAGCTGTACTATCGATATAGATCGTCAGTACGGCACTTTCTGAGTCGGGTATCGACCAGTTGGTCTCAGAGGAGACCCGCAGATGGAGAAGGAATTCCCTGGAATTCTGCAAGTTAAAGGATATAGGCGCCGAAGATTCGTTTCTGCCCAATTCGACGTTCAGGTCAATTGGAGTCCAGCCGATCAATTCTACCTCTAATGTTGTCTCAGATGAATCATTTATAAAAATACTCATAGTTCCGTCAGCTGCACCTTGCTCTTGTGGAGAAAAAGTAACAACTACAATTTGACTATCGTTCGGATCTATGGAAAACGAGGTATCTGAAACCTGGAAATAAGAATGTGACAAATTGATATCATTTACAACAATAGTTGTATCTCCCTGATTTTTTATGACAAGGGGTCGTGATACGGTTTGCCCAACGGTTACCTCATCGAAATTCAAGAATTCGGGCATTACAGAAACCTGGGCGAAGGCAGTGTGGCTCACTGTCAATACAACTGCTAAACATAGCAGAAGGATCTTGGTTCTTATTATTTTTTCCATTTCATCACCATCCCCCATTTTGCACACCTTTTATGTTACAAATTAAGCCTGAAGATTTCACTAAAAATGTGTATCATAAACCTTCGTTTTCGGGACATTCCCATAAACGTCCCAAAATCAAAGTCCCAAGATTATTGCATTTAACGAGTTTTGGCACTACGAAATTGTGTGCCAAAACTAACGTTTACGGTACTGTCCTATTTCAGGAGCACTGTCTTGCGGGTTCGTATAAATATTATACGACAGTGCTCTCGGAATATTTATAAAGAATTTTTAATGTCAAAATATCTGTTAAGCGGAATCATATACTGCTTCATTAATTATATTCTATTCCCCTTCTTTACTTCTGCGTTCTCCGCCCGGATTGACGGGGGCTACTTGCCAGGCGTTTAAGAATTCTTCCGACTTTCCAATTTTATGTAGATATGCGAATCGAGTTACTTTCTCACCTAATTGTTTTACTCTTTGTTCTAACACTCTGTTTTTCAGATTACCCTCTTTGTCAAACTCCTCAAAAGCCGACGCAATAGAAACTTGAAAGGGAACGACCCACGCTCGTAGAGTACGCCCGACGGTCTGCAGGCTATTTAAGGAGTTTGCGGCTCCCATCGAACCACCCGCTACGCCCAATAATCCGATCATCTTCCCTTGAAACTCATCGAAACCCATAAGGTCTAACGCATTTTTCAGTACGCCGCTATAACCGCCATGATATTCCGGTGTCCCCAATATAATGCCATCGGATTTTTGAACTTCATCCCTAAGTCTGAAAACATCTTCCGGGAAAGTCTTTTCATCTCTCCTTCCATCCATTAGGGGTAAATCGTATTTGCGTAGATCAATAAGATTTATCTTTGCCCCGGCATCTTTGGCGCCCATAAGCGCAATGTTCAACGCCATACGCGTATAGCTGCCTTCTCTCAGACTTCCACAAATCCCTGTTATAATAATTTTATCATTCATATTGTTTTATATAGATCACTTGACTCTCTGTCAGCTTGTTATATATAAAAATTTCCTAATCTTCTTTCGCCGGACGCATATGAACAATCCGTTGTGGAAAGGGAATCTCAATGTTCTTTTCCTTGAACTTCTTGTATATCTCTGAATTCAACTGGTCGATCACCCGTCCGCGGAGGACCGGTT
>JADFMS010000027.1 GCA_022563775.1 Fidelibacterota bacterium
CAAACAGAAAAAGAGAGAGGATGCTTAGCTATCCTCTCTCTTTAGAAGTTATATTTCAATCCTAATGACATAAACTACTGACGACACCAGGAGATCTATTATCTATTTCACATCACCGGTAAAAAGATAATCGTTATCAGCCTTTGCGCCGTGACATCCGATGCATCCGGCAGGAGTACCCGCTTTGTCGACTGTACCGTCCGGTCCATATTTCGCCCAGAACCAATCGTTGTTTTCGGGATTGAAACCCTCTACCTTATACATCACTGTAATAGCTGCCAATGTCGTATCAGGCATATAATTCTCTTTGACTATTAATACCCCGTTATCCATAGATCCCTTCATTTCATCGGAAATATTCTGGATCCCAAGATCACTCACGAAAACCTGTAATATGGCTCCATGCGGAGATTTTCCGGGCTGAAAACCTTCGTAATCAGGCCAAAAATCCCAGTCTTCGTAAGGGCTCGTCTCTGTGAAATACTTCCATACCTCTGCCGCATCGGCACCTGGCATGACTGCCGTTTCGGCTTCCATCTCCACTGATTCGGCTGCCGGAGCCTCCTCGGCTGCCATCTCGTCCTTATCTTTCTTCCCACAACCGATGATCAACGAGAGTGACAAAAATAACACTGACCCGAAAAAAGAAGTTTTATGCATTCAGCACCTCCTAATTTAGATTTAGTTTTGGTTGTTCCAGCTTTTCTTCCAAACGATATTTACGCTTATAAAATGATGATTATAAGGTAATACGTTCCCCGGTTTAAATATATAGCGCTCTCTTACAAGGCATGTATATGATAAGTCAGATACGATATCATGTCAAGGATATTTTGAGGCGTCTTATTTTTTTGAACTCTGCCTTTTTTCTATCTCTTTGATCTTCAACCATAATGATATAGCCAGTATAGTTATGATAAGAGTGGATATTCCCAGTCCCAACTTTCTTTTCCCGAATTCCCTTAAGGCGGCTATACCGATACTCTCCGCCTTTTTTACCGCATCTCCGCCTTTGGTAATCTCTTCATTCAAATAGTCTATGTTAAAAGAATGTATCCGCGTACGTGAAAGAAGCAGTGATTGCCGTGCTTCGCCGAGTTTAAAGAATGCTTCCGAAACCTCCACTCCTTTTTGTTCCGCTTCCATCACCACCGCTTCCGCCGATTCCATCCTATCCTTTAAACCGGTGATCATCTCTCTCATTCTTAACGCCATGATGCCCCCTTCGTCATCCGCCGAGTGACATTCGGCGCACACGGAACCCTCATCGGTTCCGAGCATTTCCTCACCGGGTTTCTCAATTGCATGATTCCCATGACACGTCTCACAACCTCGCTCCCCTATGTCGTGAAAAGCCAGTCCCATCTTACTCTTCTCGAACAACTCAAAATTATTTAAGTGGCACTGCCCGCAGACGTATGCTATGTCACTGACGCCGCGTGGGAGCGCTCCGTGATCGCCATGGCAATCGTTACATACAGGAGCGCTCAGATCTCCCTTTTCATAAACCGCTATACCGTGAACGCTCCTTTTGAAATCTTCGTACTGAGTTGCGGGGTGACCATACGCTGTCATAAGTATCGTATCGCCATGGCAGCGGTTGCAGGTTTCAGGCAGATTTTTCGGGTAAACGGTTGACTTCGTATCGGTAGATTTTCTAATACCGTGTGCCAGGTGGCAATCGCTGCACTCTGCGACGTTTTCATCTCCGGAGAGCAGCATTTTTCCGTGTTTTGATGTACGATACCTTGCTAACTGGTCAACAGGGAGAGAGGGATTGAATTTCCTCATGTATTCTGCGTCGCTGTGGCATTTTCCGCAGAACTCGGGAATTTCTTCCGCTACCGGTACACCGAACCAGTCATCGGCATCCCACATTGCCTCATCAGGATCGTCGGTAGTCGGGTTTCCGCCATGACAATCCGCACATGATAATCCCGCTTCCGAGTGAACGTCAATTTTAAAAGCCACAGCGGGTTGCGATAATTCATCTTCTAAGTCAGAATGGCAAACAACACACTCGCTTTCATCCGGAGCTTTCGCCTGAGCCGAAAGAGGGCTAAGCAACCCACCTGTCATAAATAACCAGGCAATCGCTGAGGTAACAACCACCTTCCTTTTGTTTATCAACCTTTTAACGGCTCTGTAAACAACCGAAATGAACCACATTATCACGAGTATTCCGGCGATAGCCGCCGCGAATATTGAGACCCAGCGCAGCAGTCCGCCTAATCCGAGCAGTGAGCTATAAACATTCCGGGCGCTCTCGTCGGATAAACCTGCCGTGTTTAACAAAGAGGAGAACCAGCGGGCGATATTATCGAAATACCCGACAAAGGTCATATAAATAATGTACCCTACCCAAAACTTGGTTCCCCGGATCAGCTTCCTGTTTTTCCTGCCTTTTTTGACTCTTGTGTCTATGAATGGAACCAGAAGCCACATAAGGATAGCGAGGGAGAACATCATTACGCCGAATACTTCTCCCTCGATAAACAATATGTGCGCCGGAATCAACTTCAACGTTTCGAACATGAACATAAAATACCACTCGGGCTTAATCCCCGCAGGGGCAGATGAAAATGGGTCTGCTTTCACGCCGAGCTCCCATGGGAAGAAAACTGCGAGTATCGCCAGAACATTTAAAACTAATAGCCACAACAACAGATCTCTCAACGCAAAGTTCGGGAAAAACGGCATACGCTTCATCTGCTGCGGCTTCCCCTCCGCTTCACCCTTCTCCCATTCCAACGGAATACTCATACCCTGTACCTGCACAAAAAATAGATGAATCGAAAGCAATACAAAAAAGATGAGGGGCATTATCGCCACATGCAGGCCAAAAAATCTTGAGAGCGTTGCTCCTGTTACATCTTCACCGCCTCGAAGCAAGTTCAGTATCCAATCTCCGATCAGAGGTACCGACCCTGCTATATCGGTTCCCACTTTTGTGGCGAAAAACGCTAATTCATTCCAGGGGAGCAGGTACCCCGAAAAGCCGAATCCGAATGTTAATAATAACAGTAGTACACCCGTCACCCACGTTAACTCTCTCGGCGGACGATACGCTCTTGTAAAAAATACGCTGAACATATGAATAAAAACCGCTAATACCATCAGGCTGGCAGACCATGAATGGATCGAACGAATGAGCCAACCGAATTCGACCTCGCTCATGAGGAACCTGATCGATTCGAATGCTCTGTCGGGGTCGGCATTATAATACATTAACAGTAATATTCCGCTGAGCACCTGAATTATGAATAAAAACAAAGATACGCCCCCAAAATAGTACCAGAGGAACTCACCGCTTACCGGAACCGTCTTCTTTTTGAAGAATTTTAACCATTCGCTTATGCCATAGCGAACATCTGCCCAATCGTAGAGATTCCTTTTTATGGTCTCTATCCGGCCCATCAGGAACTCCTCGATACGAAAACTTCACCGTCCTTAATATGAACCTCATAGGGCTCAAGCGGCGACGGAGGAGGTCCGCTTATGTTTCTGCCGTTGAGATCATAAACTCCATTGTGACACGCACACCAGATTCTTTCCATATCTTTCCTATACTGAACAATGCAATCGAGATGTGTACAGATTGCATGAAAAGCTTTGATCTCACCGTCAGGAGTTCTCAGTAATAGCCCCGGTTTCCTTCCGAACTTGAAAATCTGACCGCTATCCACAGGAATTTCGGCAAGCTTTCCTACTTTAACCGAAGATACCATCGACTCTGCAATCTTAGGAGGGATTAAATATCTCCACACAGGATATAATATGGAAGCTGCCCAGGCGGTTACTCCGCCGCCGAGTAAGTAGTTTAAAAATTTTCTCCTGCTTGATCCGTTATTTTTTTCCACTACTCCCCTTGAAAAGGATGCTTAGTTAATAGAGTATCAATCAGCATGGTTTAAACTATCACTTATTATACTTAATGTATGTCTCTATACATCACAAAGTTATTTGCTTCAGTCTTCAGGTTTTTCATGCCCGTTATACGATTTCAATTCCGACTCGCTGATTTTTCCATCCCACCATGACATAGTTCCAGGGAAACGCCCGGGTTTTAGAAATATTGAATACAGATGCCAGACTGTCAAGACGATTCCGAGAAAGAGCCCCTGAAATCCATGAAACTCCAACATCAATATATATAGCGACTGAGGAATATAACTATTCGAGAAACCTACCGCATATCTGAGTATTCCGGTTATCGCCATCAGCACAACATAAAATCCCACAACCCAATATGTTATTTTTTCCTGAAGACCGAATCGCTCTTTGGCGGAACTGATTTTTCTGAATCCAAACCCCGTCAAAGCCCGAAGATTTTTCCGGTTCAGGAACATTTGCATAAAATCGTTGTGTCCGTATATACTGAACAGGATGTAGAGAAAGTGCCAGGTAATTGTTAGTGAGAGGAAGATTCCTGCTGTTAAATGTAGTTGATTCCAGGACAGAACGTTTCTGATGAAATAATAGTTTTCGATACCCGGATTCATATTATAACCGTATAATTTATAACCGCTTACCGCTAATGCTAAGAACGATATCGTCAGCAGCGAATGCTGAATAACTACCGGCTTTTGGAAGCGGAGATATCTTCTTTTCGATTCGGAATTCATTTCAGTTTTCTCGTAAA
This sequence comes from Fidelibacterota bacterium, assembly GCA_022563775.1. The sequence goes on from JADFMS010000027.1 coordinate 4,643, forward strand.
ATATCTGTAAAAATCACCCATAATGGATACTACTATAGTGAACAAAACAGCCCCCACCAGAATAGTCACGATATATCGTGCGAGCTTAACCGCATCAGCGCTATCATCGTTAATGGTTAAATGTACGGGAAACCCCGCAAAATCAGTAGCTGCGTTCGGATGACACCCGCCGCAATTGATACTTAAGGACAGTTTTGAATTCTCTTCAAGTGTTTCTTTAAGGCTATTGAGGTCGTGAATCCCATGGCATGATGAACAGTTTTGGAAAGTTAGATTGCCGTGCAAGCTCTTTATTCCATGAAAAGATTCTACAGCCGGAGTATCAGCGCTCCAATTTATCGAATATCTCATGGAAATACTGACCGGCAGATGGCATTCGAGACATTTATCGGTTACAAGAGTTGAGGATGACTCCTTCCTCCCTGATATTTCCGAAGTTAAATCCCTGTGTTCCGAGTGACAATCTGTGCAGATAAAAGGGACCTCGCCGGTAATCGTACTTATTTTGGTTTTTGAGTGAACGCTTTCGGCAAATTGTACAGATTCAACCTGATGACAACTCCCGCAAAATCCTATTTGGTCTGAAATATTTCTTGTCCAATCTTTACCTACTTCGCTTACCGTGTTGTGAGCGCCATGGCAGACAGTGCACGTAAGCATTTCGGCGTCGAGTCCGTCCCTTATCACCGAGTTGTGAATCCCCAACACAAACCCCATATCATCATCCAATGCAGATTTGTTGATTGATTGGATAAAACTATCTTTACTTTTTATTATCCTCTCTGTGTGACATTGCGCGCAAGTTTTCCACTCGTTATTTATATGAGTCAACGACTCTTCGTCATCAGACGATCTTATTAAATGAAGTTGATGACAAACCAGGCAGTTGGGGGTGATATCCAAAGAAGTGGATAATGGATTGCCATGAGGTCCTGCCAGATATTCCTTAGTTTCAGTAACATGACATTTACCGCATTCTATTATACCTACTACTTCAGGATGGGGATACCCACCGGGGTCAGCGTGGCAGCCTGTGCAATTTAATTCTCCATGAACAGAAGCAGTTGTAAAATCCGGGTTTATAAATAGCCGTTCAGGACTTATAGCAAGTTCCCCGAGCTGACTAATATCGGAGTGACATTCCAGACATTTTAAATCGCTTACTTCATCCTGCCCGTGTGATATTTCATGAACCACGGTCAATAGAAATAAAAGGGAGCTAAACTGGAGAGAGATTCTTATAAGTTTCAAACAGCCGTGCCCTTACGGAATAAGATGTGCTATCTTTGCCCACCTCTCTTCATAAATAAATTCTTTAAAGGTGTGATTTTCCGGGTTATGGCATTTTTTACACGTATTTTCATCGGGGTAAATTAATCCCACACTTTCCGGTTTTATTGACCCCTTTCTTAATCCTTTCATAACTTTCGATTTGTAATAATCCCCTCCTGCACCATGACATGACTCGCACCCCACTCCTTCGGTAATATCGAATTTCTTCCCTTGAAGTTCAGGCGGAGCATCAAAACCGGTTGCGTGGCATATCAAACATTTTGCGTCTTCCTTTGGATTTTCTACACCGTACTTCCCGGCAATCTCTTTTGCCTCCGGCTTACCCAGAATCAAATAGGCTTTTGAGTGGCTGCTCTCGGACCAAATCTCATATTGCATCCCCCTTTTCTCTCTCTTGTGGCACATCTTGCAGCGGAGAACTCCTTCAAACTTTCTATCCGGGTCATCTGAGGCATCAGACCACAACGCCGATGAAGCATTGGGATTAAGAAACAGTAACATAGTCGGGACGAAAAACCAGCTCAATACACCCGGCAACTTCCTCTTCAATACTCTACACCCTCCACTCTCCGAATATTCAAAATATAGATTTACTCTTTTGCGAGACTGTCCACGACAACCCACCGGACGACATCGTCAATCTCGTCATCTGAACCGTAAAAACCGTGCATAGATCCTCCCTCAATCGACTTAACCACAAGAACAGAAGACGAATCCCCGGCGGTAGCTCTTGTTATAACACTCTCATAAGTTGTCATATCGTAACCTCGGGGTGGATTGTCACCCGAGTGACATGAGATGCAGTCAGTGTCGAAAATTTCTTTAATATCATTTAGGTACACTACCTTGCCTGATTCATCTGTGTCCGGCGCCCTATTCAATTCGCTGCAACCTGCTGCGTATAGCATGACCGTAATAAAGACAAAACATAATCTAACCATACCGCCGTTTGAAATCAATCTTACTTCTCGCCGTGGCAATATCCGCAAAATCCTACTCCTGCTTTGAAGGGAGAGCCTGTATGACAGTTATAGCAAAGATAATCCTGATCGAAGTGCCATTCGCCGTGGGTCCTACTCATAAATCCCTGGTCATGGGTAGCCGGATCGTTTCCGAGTCCGAAATTGGCATCAACATGGCAGAACAAACATACCGGGTCGACTCCTTCCACGTCGTGACACGATGCGCAAAGTTCCATGTCACGCCTTGCCATTTCTCCGTGCCTTCCCCCTCCGGAACCAATATTGCCGGCAATTGCTCCCCAATCCAAACCCCCATGCCATTCAGGCTCAAGCCTGTGCAGATCGTCCTCAGGATTGTGACAGGTAGCGCAAAAATCATTCATTTCATGACACACAGTGCAATCTAACGTTTTTCCTTTTGCGTCGAATGAATGTGTATAGCGATAGTCTAATCCATGAACTTTCTGAAGTACCTGACCTTTTCCTTCATCAACCGATGCGACATTGGGCGAAAAGAAATCCATGCGTTCACCGGTTACGGTGATTAACTCATCGATGTCATGGCAATCTTGACAAAAGCTTTCCGTGTGGCAGGTGGCGCACTCGTTCTCACTGAAACGCGCCTCTTCAGAATGGCTGAGAGTCCAGTCCGGTACGTGACTTGAAGGTCTTAATTGAGCTATTTCAGTTTCAAAATGGCAAACGGAACAGTCGCCCGAAGCTTCCGTATCGTTATGACATCCCATACAATATTGCATCTCGGGTATTTGTTTAAAAGTGGACAGTCCAACCTTCTCTATCCCTTTATGGCAAGTTGAGCACACATCCTCCCGTTCGGTGCCGTGCGCCGAATGATCGAATTTATAATCCCTTTTCGGATTTTCAAACTCCACGTAATCCTCACTCACGTGGCATACCGAACATTCCGTATCCTCTTCCACGTGGCATGAATAACATTGTTCCATTTTCGGTAAAAGGTTGGTATCGGAACTGCTGCTGCCCTGAACGTTAAGATGGCAATCGCTGCAATCAGCGCCGACTTCTTCTATATGATATTTATGCGAGAAGATAATAATCTTTGAGCGGTCTTCGTCACCGTCACCGCTGTTAAAAATCGGATACGCATAGCCCAAGAGAATCGGACTTATAAATAAAGTGACAACTTTTAATGCTCGCATCGATTTCACCTTATTTTCGTCCTGAATCGATAGTTTATCCTGACGAAAAATCTGTAATCACTCGAATATCCATAGAAATCACTTTGACTTTTAATATTCTGAGAGAGGTATTGAAGATCAACCCCTGTCCAAATGCTATTCGAAAACCTGATATCTCCTCCGATAAAAGCAGTTGTGGAGCTGTTATCGGTTATTGCTTCCGGATCAATTTTGTATGTTGAATAGGAACTGCCGATCCTCAGTTTGAAGACATCTGACAATTTAGAGCTATTTGATATGTTGATTGAAAGAGCGTCTCCGGCATATCCTCTCCTCCTTGTGAGACCGAGTGATGATCCTTTCCACCTGATGCCGGAGTTTATCGTTATATTTATTCTATCGAGTGTTTCAAAATCTTCGGTTTGCTCGAACATTATCACGGCAATACCAGCCGACATAGAGATATCCTTATTAACATGATAATATACTCTGCTTCCGATTTCTGTGTTGGGCTTTTGATTGAATACCCAGAATATGCTGTTTTCGTTAAGTCTCGGACGTCTAATGATATACTTAGCCTTAATGGTTATATCTTTTCCGGGTTTATAATTACCTGTAAGCTCAAATCGCTGAAATCTTCTGAATCCATGCGTTCCGGACCCCACAAGAGGAAGCCCGTAATTAAGCAATAGCCTTGTTCGTATGTCAACATTATTCCCAAATTTTTTCCTGATCCCCCCGGACAGGAAGCGCTCCTGCGTAGATTGTTTCTGCAATATCTTTCCGGTGATTACACCAAGGGTGGAATATTGTACAGGCTCTCTTCTCACATCGGAATATGCTATCGAAATATCACTTCCGAAAAAATTTCTGTAGGACGATTGAAATCCCAGAACCTGGTTTTCTCTGATATCCCTCACCTCAAGCCCACGGTCAGCCGGAACGTTGGCTCCCCAGTAGCCGGTGAGAATCAAATTGGGAATGGCCTTATATTTTAATCTTATACCGTCAAACGCAACTGTTACCGAGTTACTGTATATTCTCTGTCTTCCTGCATAGAGGAGAACTCCGTGGGGAGCTTTGTACTTTAAGTGCAGATTGACTATCCGTGTGCGCGGATCATTTGAGGCGGCATTACTCAAGTCGGTAGAATATGCTATGCCGGTATGAATAGAGAGTCGATTACCGGTCAATCCGGTCACCTTGAAATTCGCCAGCTGGTAAAACCGTAAATGCATGGTCGAGACGAGAGGAGAATCCTGGCGTTCCCAGTTGTAGATCGAGGTTCCAATCCTGCCGGTCACTACTTGAGCATCAGCCGAATTCAATGCTAATACAAATATTACGCCTATCCCGATGAAACTTGTATATTTGATTCTTACTTTAGTTCTCACCTTACCAATCAGCAGAGAGAATAATATCTATTTTGCAGCTTCCACTTTGGAGCACAAACGTTTGACCGTTTGGAGAAATTTGTCTATATCAAGCGGCTTGTATAAGACAGCATCTGAAATTTTCTTTAGCTCCAGATCAAATTTATGCACATTTTCGTTGTATATGTAAATAGATATTATTTTCGTTTTAAGACCATTTAATCCGTATCCGGACAGTGCATTCCAATCATAATCGTTATATAACTCAAAATCAAGTATCAAAAGATCGACTTTCAGATTTTCTGCTTTGCTCAATGCTTTGTGTAAATCGGATTCCTTCCATATTTTAAATTCATCCTCAAGCAGAAGAGCCAGGCTTGATCGGAACTCCTCGTCAGTGCCGAATATGATTCCCGTTCGTTTTGTCACCGGTAATATCCTTGATAATTGATTTCCCGGTGAACATCAGGACAAACTTCATGCCATCTGAAAGTTGTTTTTCAATGAAACGGTTAACATTCATATTTACAGTAGCTTATGGATTATGTTCAATCCTTGTGCTGCGGCGAATCATCTTCCAACAAATGAGAAGAAGAAGCGTGCCATTCTTAGCTTTGAGAATCAGCCTCATGTTGCTCTAATTTCCGGTATAAGGACGAAAGGGAAATTCCGAGCAGCTCGGACGTTTTTTTCTTATCCCAATTATTATTTTTCAATTCGGACAGAATATGGTTTATCTCAAAATTACCCATCACGGTCGATAAATCTTTTGCGCTGCTTACGTCAATTAATTCGCTTTTAGCCGATATGGATTCCGGGAGATCTTGTATGCTTAATTTAGGACCCTCTGTAAAAATCATTGCCCTTTCCACTATGTTTTCAAGTTCCCTTACCTCTCCTCTCCATTTATGATTTTTTAATACGCTCAGCACTTGATCTTCGGCGCCCTCTATGTTTTTACCCATCTCTCGATTGAGCTTATCTATAAAATGATTTAAGAGCAGTTCGATATCCCCCTCTCTTTCACTCAGTGAAGGCAGCCGCACTTCAACCACGTTCAACCTGAAATATAAGTCTTCCCTGAAGTTCCCGTTAGTTACTTCTGTCTCAATGTCCTTGTTGGTTGCCGCGATTATTCTCACGTCAAATCGGTGTGATTTTGTTCCTCCAACAGGAGTGATCTCAGAAGTTTCAATCGCACGCAGCAGCTTTACCTGAAGATGCATTGGAAGTTCGCTGATTTCGTCGAGGAAGAACGTCCCTTTGTCTGCCGCTGCGAATAATCCTATTTTATCCCTAATAGCTCCCGTGAAGGATCCCTTTAGATGACCGAACAATTCCGATTCAATCAGCGTTTCGACTATAGCTCCGCAGTTGACCGTTATGAGTGGTTGTCCCGCCCTCTTTCCGTTATAATGGATCGCTTTAGCTACAAGCTCTTTGCCGGTTCCAGTCTTTCCGGTAATGAGTACCGTTCCATCCGAGTTCGACACCTTCTTGATCAATTCGTATACCTTCTGCATAGAAGCCGATTTGCCGATAATATTTGAAAAATCATATTTCTTATGGACTTCTCGCCTGAGAATGACGTTTTCTTTGGAAATTGATTTGTATTCAAACAATCTTTTTACCTTGAGTATCACCTCATCAAAATCAAGGGGTTTGATTATATAATCGTATGCTCCGCTTCTGAGTGCTGATACCGCTGAATCTACCGATGCATAAGCAGTGATCACCATTGTAAACGTATCGGTTTTTTTTGAGGAGATTTTCTCAAGGAGCTCTATTCCGCCGACTTTCGGCATCTTGAGATCCGTTATCACAAGGTCATAATTATTATCTTCAATTTTATCAATTGCATCAGAACCATCTACCGCGGTGTCAACGTTGTATCCGTTCTCTTTGAGGATATAGGAAAGTGAATCTCTGATTATTTCTTCGTCGTCAACTACTAATATTTTTTCGGCCATAACTATTTTCCCGTCCTTTGCAGCGGCAATGTTATGGTGAAAGCAGAACCTTCTCCTTCTTCAGATTCGACAGAAATGCCGCCTCCGAATGATTGAATTATGCCGTTGCTGACCCACAGTCCGAGCCCTGTGCCTTTTCCAACCTCTTTAGTGCTGAAAAACGGCTCAAATATCCTGTCTATATTCTTCGGCGCGATGCCGGTGCCATTATCGCTAACCCTAATGATGACAGCGTCTTCCAATTCTTCAGTCGTAATACTTATCTCTTCCTTACCGTTCCTCATTGCATCCAGGGAATTTAACAGCAAATTAAGGATTACCTGAAAAAATTGGTCGGCAATCAGGTTCGGTTTTCCGATTTCGTTCGACAGATTCAATCTGAAATTGACGTTTTTTGATTTTCCGTCAATCTGGACGATTTTCACCGCTTTATTTATCTGTTCATTTACGTCCGTCGGCTCCTCTTCGGATTCGGATGGGCGAGAAAAATCTACGAGATCCCTAATTATTTGGGTGATTCTACGAGTCTGCCCAATTATCATATCCAGCTTTTCTTCAACTTCATCACTATTGTTTTTTCTTTGTAACACCTGCACGATTGATGAAATAGACGTTAATGGGTTACCTACTTCATGTGCTATTCCTGCGGCAAGTTGACCGAGCACAGCCAGCTGTTCCGACCGTCCCATTTTTCTTTTTATCATAAGAAATTCGGTGATGTCCTGACCGATGGTGAGAACGCCGTTCACTTCGCCATTTTCGTTTTTTAACGTCGTATTGCTCCAGAGTATAGTCCGCAGTTCTCCTGATTTTGTTATTACGTCGTTTTCATTATGAAGCGGATTTCCTGTTTCGATCAGATTTTGGAAGACGCCGATCGCCTCAGCCTGTTTCTGCTCCGGCAGGAAGGTTTCAAACCAGTTTTTCCCTATTACGTCGGAGCCTTTGTATCCAAGTAAATCCTCGCACATCTGATTAAACAAAAGGATATTCCCATCTTCGTCAAGAGAGAGTATAAGACTGTTGGCAGTGCTTAGGAGAGATTCGGAAAATCTCCGTTGTAAGTCTAATTCTTCTCCCATTTTATATTTATCCGACAAGTCGATCGTGAGACCCATATATCCTGATAGTTTTCCATCTTCAAATACGGGAGTGATAGACAGATATACCGGAATTTCGCTTCCATCCTTTTTTCTGTTGAATATCTCGCCCTTCCACTGCTTATCATTAAGGATTCCGGACCACATATCTTCATAAACGGATTTATCAGTCGTCGAAGAGCGAACAACCCGATTAGTTTTTCCCAATACCTCTTCCGGAAGATAACCGTACATTTTTGTAAACGCCGGATTGATGACTTTTATGATACCATCAGCATTGGTTATGACTATTGCGTCCGTTGAATGTTGAAATGCATTAGCCAGGCGATTTATGTTCGTCGCCTGATTCGACTCAGAAATACTTCGTTTTTTCATTTAAATCCATCGGGCATTTATAACCATTTAGGAATTCGCCCGAATAACTATGAATAAGACTCCTGATCACACCTCGATTTCGAAGTCCTCGTCAAATCCGGATTCTTCGTCCGCCTTGCTTCTGAGGAGCTTCATAATCTTACCCACCTGTTCCTTCAACCTTTCCACAAACATATTGGCATCGGATTCGTGCGCAAACAGTAAGTCGAGACCTTCAGCCGATTTCAGGTCGATCTTCAGTTTAGTCACCGGCCGGCTTGCCGTGAGCGTATGTCCCCTCTCACGAGCCCCGTCAACGTGCAGAGTAATAACAAAATCCTCGTCAAAATATTTCGAAAATAGCGATTCATCCGCCGTGAGATCGAAATCCACAACTACTTCATAAAACTGTGTGTCTCTCAAAGAACTCTTTACCATTTTCTTTGAAATTTTAATGATCATTTTAATCTCCCATAAGTTGAAGATTCGTTTTAATCGTAAAATTCACTTCTGCTATTCAGTATTAGAAGAACCGTTTCCCAATTTCAAATGGTTAAGGATTATGTATCCGACTACTGCCGCGATGACAGCCTCTACAATCATACCTGCTCCCACGAGAATACCGAGAGAAGACGCGAAAAGAAGCTTTACTCCCGTTAGAACGCCGTTACCGTCCTTATCGGCAGTTATCAATTTCGATGACATAATAGCAATAGCGATAAGTATACCTGATATGACAAAGCCCAACATAAATTCCTGGGAGCCCTTTACGGAATGTTTCGATGCTGTAACTAACATCGTGGAAAATGTTCCGGAGAGAATAAAGAAACGAATATCAACATTCCTGTCAGCTTTCGGCAATTGCCAACCCAATGATCCGCTTAGCAATGCGGATATAAGAATCTTAAACGAAAATATTATCCAATCACCGACAAAACCCATATGAATCTCTCCCTAAACACTTTCATACGTTTTTTTAGCTGCTTAATCCCTAATTACAGAGGCTACAGACTAAAGTTAAATCATACTATACAGGATAGTCAACCCATATCGGTTATTGAGCATATCATCCCAAACAGGTAATTTGCTTGCTCGAAGAAATAAGATAATGTTGAATGACGGTTGGTGCTTCAGTCGTTGTCTCTGCCTAAACTGAACAGAGTGATTTCAGGTGTCGAATTTAACCTGATCGGAGGTCCGACAGTACCGATACCTCTGTTTACGTACAATTTGGACGAGCCTATCTTAAACTCACCGCTCACAAATGGAGTTACGAGGTGAACAAAACTATAATTGTTACCCATGAACTTCAGACCTACCTGCCCACCGTGGGTATGACCTGAAAGCGTAAGATCGACATCATATTTTGCGGATAAAGGGAATATATCCGGATTATGGGACATCAATATCAACGGCAGTTCTTCGTCCGCGTCACGAAGGGTTGAATCCAGATCGGGTTTTCCCACCCAAAGATCATCGATCCCGGCAATCGTTATTTTTTCTCCTTTTACCTCCACCACCGTTGAAGAATTGACCAGAATGTTAACGCCGATAGATTCCATTTGATTTCTCACTTCTGCCGCTCCGGTATAATAGTCATGGTTTCCGAGACAGCCGAACACTCCCCCCGGCGCCGATAATCCCCTCAATCCGGAACTGCAAATAGGGATGTACTTTTGTGAATTGGAAACAAAATCGCCGGTTATAATTATAATGTCGGGATTCTCCCTCATCACCAACCGGGTAACTCTCTCGACCTCTGATTTGCCTATAAATTGATTTGTGTGTAAATCACTGACCTGCGCAATTTTTAATCCCTGCAAAGCATCAGGTAATCCGTGAATATCAATATTCACTTCATTCAACTCAGGAGTTAACTTGGCGGCAATAGCTCCGTATCCAAACGTTGTAACAGGGGCTGCGGCAATTCCCAAAGAAACTAATGAACCTGACTGCAAAAACTTTCTGCGGTCAGCGAAATTAATTTCCCGGCGTACTTTTATTTTGGAAAAATAGGGGATATACTTGCGGCTCACGGCGATAATCGACACTGTTATTTCTTTGATCATAATAAACAGAAATGTCACAAAAGAGGAGATCAACCAAATTATCAGCGGATAAAAAATCATATACTTGATAATTGCCGATCCGCTTGAATCGAATCCAAGAATGACAGAGATTAGACCGGCTGAGACGAGATATAAAAAAAAGAATCTCGTTACTCCGATCATCCGTCTCTCTAACTGAGAGTTCATTCCCAACTCTGCCATAAAAGTTAAAGACCTTTTATATAATGACCACTGCATCCCTAACATCGACATGACAAAGAGCGCAAAAATGACTAAATGAAAGAGGCTTCTTTGCATTCTACGGAATTTCGGAATCTTCTAAAACATCTGATTTCTTTAGTTTTCCGGAATTTTCATAGTCGATAGCCCGTAACAACATCTCCTCAATATCCTCACTTGTTTCTATAATCCTTTTATTTATCGAGTTGCTGGTATCTGGAAAGTTTGCTTCGAACACCTTCATCATTATATCTTCATCATTCATATCGGGATTATCTTTCCTAAGAGTGTCGATTTCATTATAGATGTCACGCAGAAACATCATATCCGATTCCAGGCCGATAGCGATTTTTATTATAACAAATATCGCAATCGCTGAAGTGACAGCAGCATAAAAATGAACAAACCCGAATGCTATGAGTCCGCTGGTTATGGACATCAATGACGCGATAGTCACCAAGATATAAAATTTATTTCTCTTCCTGATTAGAATTCTTGAGAGATAAGCCAGCATCCCGAGTGAGAGCGATAAGAATATGAATAGAGTCAAGAGATGAACTTTTCCTTTATTCTAATCCGCAGCTGTGATCACAGCCGCCTTCTTTGCTCGGGGTTTCAAGACAGCCGGTTACAAGCGCTATTAAGTATTCAAAGGGGTATTTATCTTCAAGATGGATATGACCGGAATTTCCGTAAACCTGCATCGTATAATCCTTCAGCTCTTCAAAAAAGATCAGCATTCGCTGTTCCAACCCATACCTGTAAAACAAGTCTCCGATCAGTGCCCAATCGTGTTCGTAAATAGCTGCTTCTTCAATAATACTCCAATCGCTGTCGCTGAGCACATATTCTTTCTTAAGCAACGCTACAAGACCACTGCTTTTGTGAGCGACTCTCTCTTTTTCAGCAATAATATTCACGTGTTTCCCTAATTATCCGGCGCCGAACTGTATGCTCTTTGTATCTGATTGGGATATATCAATACCATCTCTGCCCCTTTCAGCGTGTATTTCAAAAGACCGCTTACTCTTACCAGCCTGTAAAGAAAAAAATTATCCAGCGGGTAAGGAAACTGGTCCGCATCCTTCACAGAAATAATAGCGCGAAATTTTAGTCCTACAGGATCCATGTATAGATAATAATACTCGGGAGTAACATGTACTCGCTCTATTGTTCCTTCAACTGTGAAATATTTTCCGGCTTTACGGCGCGCCTCCTCCCATCCTATTACTGTGAACGGCGGAGGAAACCACTTGGAGTGGCTTGAAAACGCTTGAGTATATATATCGACAATATCGGGTGGTCTCGTTAGCGAAAAATTTACCAGTTTTGACCAGCCCTTATATTTATCAGCATAACGAATGTACGCCCATTCGGACTTCTCGGAAAGTAAATCAACCTCCTCTCCATATTGCAGCTCTGCTACAACGTCAAAACCCTGATAGGTTTCCTCATAGACTTCGACCATCGGTTTTACGACGTAAACCTTTACTACTTTTATATTCTGGCTATATGCCTGAGTACCGAATAAAAGTCCGGTAAGAAGAATCGGTGCTAAACTCTTCTTCGGATATATTCCTGTTAGGTGTTTATTTATTTGTGCCACTTACCGGTTAATTTATCTCTTTATCCTGTAATCCGCAATACAGAGTTGGATAAGTTATAATCTGAACATCTGGCGTTGTTATATCATCTTCAGAAAATGTTCTGTTCAGAAATCTTCATTTACGTCCGATAATATTATAAAGTGGAGAAAACTTAAATGAAAACAGTCGATAGAGTATTATTAAACTTGCTTGGCGCCGTAATTTTATTGCGGGATATCTTTAGACCGGCGCGAAAAATTTAATTTCGGGTATTAACTCTTTTCTATTTTCCGGCAGGGCATTATCATAATCGCCTTGCCAGGTTGCTATATACTTGATAAATTCCCTTCCAATAAGGTATAACAACCATTGAGATCACTCACAATATCATTTATCGCCGTTTTTACGGTTTTTTCGGTCTCTTTTGCCCAAAAGCGGTTGAATTGCACTGATTATTATATCTCTATCGCTACCGAATACCATGCGGAAGGTGATATTCAGTCGGCGTTATCCAATTATTACAAGCAGCGAAAATATTTTCCGGATTGCCCGGACAGCGAATATGCTCTTTATAAGACGATCGAAATCTACCATGAAAGAATAGTAGAATCGGCGCACCGCGAGGATTTCAATATTGCGAGATCAATAGTGATAGAATTCTCAGATCTTTCCGACGATTCAACTATGATAACCGACGTAAAAAAGTGGTGGGGAGAGATTCAACGGATAGAAAAGGAAACGACGATGACAGCGGCGGTTTTCTGGGAGATCACAGGCTCTGTTATCCTTCTTGTACTTTATTTTACAGTGGCAAATTACTAAAGATTGTCAAGTATACTTTTTACCCACTCTTCCGAGCGCATCAGTTCTTCATCTAAAACCCATTCGAGTTCTCTAATTATAGCCCTTTCTATATGACGCATCTCCTTAAAGAGTCTCTTCACCACTTCCTCCTCGTCCGGATTTATATCTATTTCCCCGGCGTCAACCAATTCTTTTAGTCTGCTCTTAAACTGTTCCTTTGTATAGGAAAGCGCTTCACGGTGCATATCGAGCGATATTCTTACCTCTTTTTCACTTTTCATCAATTCGCCTTTCCAATTAGCGTTCCCCCGTTAAATATTTAAACATAGTCAATTCGATTTAAAATTACAACGCGTGTATGATGTTACTGGACTCAATATACATATCTTAGTGTAAGGTGATCTTCTTCTGCAAATTTCATATTTTAAACCTTTTATATTACAAATCAGGATCGTTATTCAGATAAAGAATATTTCTCAAAACAAAGTACTGAACTTTATCCCGATTAATCCGATAATAATAAAAGAGCACTAAATGAATAAAAAGAGAGAAAACAGAAATGAAAGACATAGTAATCACATACCCGACATCTTGGGACGATGTTGAATCAGAGGACAAAGACAGGCTTGAGATCGATTGCTGAGAATGTCTTATCCAAATTCTCTTTCTGTGTTCTAATTTGTACAGACCTCCGCTCGTAACATTACATCACTTGGGATATTCGACCAAAACTATTCGTTTACTGAACAATCTTCAATATTAGGAACAAAAGAGCAAAACCGCTCAAAAAGACCAATCCCACCCAGCTCAGAAATTTTAACCACTTCGGCTGCATTGCTTCGAACAGAACGCTACCACCGGTTATAACTCCGATCGCTGTGTTTTCCGGTCGTTCCTGCCTGAACTATAGAAGATCCTGAGCTGATTGGAATAGCTGAAAGAAGCGCTGACTTGATTAATCGCGTTTCAGGCTTCCGCTAACTTGTTGGCTCAAAATTATTTCAAGTCTTTATATGAGATTATCTGCGGAGATCTTACAGTTTTTTACGCATATTCATCAATATATTATTCAAAAATATTATAGAAATGAAAAAGGGAGTCTTATATCGTATAAAGACTCCCTTAGTTATATCTTTACTCTCTTATGCTTCAGCCGCTTCGAATAGATTTTCCTTTTCAGAACCTGTCAGTATCTTATCTATATCGAGTAACATCAGTAAACGGTCTTCAAGTTTACCTACACCCTTGATATATTCTGCCTTCCCACCCGATACAATAGGGGGAGGCGGCTCTACCGTATTCAAAGGCAGCCTGATCACTTCCGAAACGGCATCTACTATAAACCCTACCGTCCTGTCATCGATCTCGCCCACTACTATACGCGTTTGCCTGTCGTGCTCACGCTCCGGCATATGAAATCGCTTACGAAGATCGATGATCGGAATTATGTTACCGCGTAAATTGATAACTCCTTCTACAAAATCAGGTGACTGAGGTATCTTCGTTATATCCGTTACCCGATTTATCTCCTGTACCTTCAGGATGTCGATCCCGTACTCTTCATTGCCGAGTTGAAACCCGACAAGCTGGAGCAACTCCGTCGATTGTTGATCCTTATCGCTCACTTTAACTGTTGTGTCTTCCATTAGCTCATTCCTTCTCTGAATCAACGGTGCTGTCTTGTGTAACTTTTTCGACAGCTGCCGTTACGTTGGAAGAATCCGACCGAAGCTTGAACTTACTGACGAGTTCATTCAGTTGATCGGTTTGCCTGTTAAGCTCTTCAGCCGTGGAAGCCATCTGTTCCGCGCCCTGAGCTGATTGCTTGGTTACAGTAGACATGTTACCGACGTTACTGGAAATTTGCTCGGCTGTTGCCGACTGCTCGTCCGAAGCGGTGGCAATCTGTTCGATTACGCTCTGCACTTCGTTCACAACGCTGACGATCTTAGTGAGGGACTCACCCGCCTGTATCGCTAATTCTGTGCCTGCCTCAACCTGGGCTGTTCCTTCTTCCATAGAAGCTACAGCACCGCCGGTATCCTCCTGAATTCCCTTGATCATTGCGGCTATCTCTGTCGTTGCTTTTGTCGTTCTCTCGGCGAGTTTTCTGACTTCGTCGGCGACGACGGCGAACCCTCTGCCCTGCTCACCCGCGCGCGCTGCCTCGATTGCCGCATTTAGAGCGAGTAGGTTCGTCTGGTCGGCTATATCGTCAATAACGGAGATGATCTCTCCGATCTCATCCGACCGCTTGCCCAATTCACCTATGGTCCTTGCAGACGCTTTTACCGTCTCAGCGATTGCCTGCATTCCCTCAATTGTCTTCTGAACGATCTTACCACCCTCATCGGCAACTTCAGCTGCATTTTGTGCTGAATCTTTCGCTGATGCTGCGTTCTGCGAAGATTCGACGATCGTTGCTGCCATCTCCTCGATCGAAGCGGAAACTTCTCCTGCCTGAGCTTCCTGCTCACCCGCGCCGCTCGCTGATTGCTCGGCCGCCGATGCGATTTCAGTCGCTGCTGAAGCCACTTGCTCCGCGTTTGCTTTAAACTGAGTGATTAGGTCTACCAATCCTTTTCTCATTCTACTCTGCGCTTTGACGATAACACCTATCTCGTCCGACGAGTCATAGTCTACTTCTATCGACAAGTCGCCTTCCGCTGCCTTTGTCATGG
>JADFMS010000075.1 GCA_022563775.1 Fidelibacterota bacterium
AGGGCGTGGAAAATAATATCTCGATAAATTACTATTTCGGTTTTGTGATACAGATGATTCTTGCAAGCGGGTTGATATTTGAAATGCCGGTTCTTTCGTACTTCCTGGGGAGAATAGGATTACTTACCCCTGCTTTTATGAGGCACTATCGAAGATATGCTCTGGTAGGCATTATGATATTAGCAGCCCTGCTGACACCTCCTGATCCGCTAAGTCAGCTGTTGCTTGCAATACCGTTACTCATTCTCTATGAGATAAGCATTTACATTTCCGGGATCGCCTCGAGGAAACACAGAATAGGTACCTGAGCGGCATTGCTTTTATCTTCTATATGCTCACCTGAATTTCACATTCCCGGTCAAACGGATATTCACGGTTATTTCATGTGTGTAAATGTGCCAAGTTCTATTATCGGGACATTAAAACTTGACCTTCAGCTATCAGTGGATTACCTTTGCACTTTCAAATTTAAGGGCAATTAACGGAACAGATCGTTGGACTTATTCTTATCTACAAAAGCAGAAAAGATCAGAATGAAAAAGATCGTCGAGAATATCGGTGATGACCTGAAACTATTTAAAAGAGCCTACAAGTCCGCTATGCGGACGGATGTCTTCTTGATCAACAGGATCACAGGATACATGGCGGGACGATTCGGTAAATTACTGCGTCCTAAACTTGTAATTCTTTCTGCCCGTTTGTTTGGGAATACAAATCAGAATTCGATCGCTTCCGCTGTCCTAATAGAACTGCTCCATACTGCTACCCTGATGCATGATGACGTTGTTGACAGGGCTGAGCAGAGGAGGGGAATACCCTCGATTAGTTCACTGTGGAAAAACAAGACCGCTGTTTTGATGGGAGATTTTCTATTCAGCAGAGCGTTGATAAACCTGATTGACCTTAAGGATTTCGAGGCTCTAAGCGTACTTTCAAAAACAGCTGAACGGATGAGTAAGGGTGAGCTCCTACAGATGGAGAAGAACCGGTCGACGGGGATGGACGAGGCAACGTATTTTAAAATGATCAGTGATAAAACCGCCTCTCTCTTTTCAGCCGCCTGCGAAATGGGGGCGCTGACGACAACTGATTCCTCAGAGCATAGAAAATCGTTGGCTGATTATGGAGAAAATCTCGGGATCGCATTTCAGTTGAAAGACGATCTATTCGATTTCACAGGTAAAAAGAAACATACAGGCAAACCGGTCGGTAGGGACGTCAAAGAGAACTTGATGACTCTTCCGGTGATTCATTCTCTGTCTAACGGCAGACTGAGAGAATCGAGAAAATTCGTAGTTGCGCTTAGAAAGAGGAATGGAGCGCAAAATTTCGAAGAAGTTGTGGATTTTGTCAGAGAAAAAGGCGGTTTGGAGTATACAAAAGAAAGGCTTTTATTCCACAATCAAAAAGCACTGGACGCGATAGAAGGCATAAAAGAGTCAATCTATAAGGAAGCGCTCGTCAACTTCGTGCAATTTAACATCGACAGGTCAAATTAACTTTCAACTAATCAGCGCGCACTTTTATTTAATAATTCTGTAGCATGGAACGTAAACGATTCTTAATCATTAGATTAAGTTCTATCGGTGATATATTGCTTACGACTCCATTTATTCGATCATTGAGGAAACGGTTCGATGACGCTCTGATAGATTATCTTGTTAAAGATGAACACCGTGAATTATTGGAACATAATCCTTACCTCGACGAAATACATCCGTTCAAAGCGGCAAATGGACTCAAGGAGATACGAAAATGGAGGAGATTTATACGTCAGAAGGGATATTCTGAGATATTCGATCTTCACAGGAACCTTCGTTCCATCCTTATGACCGGAGCAGTAAGAGGCGTAAGAGTGCGCAGAGTAAACAAAAGACTTGCGAAGAGGTTCCTACTAA
Organism: Fidelibacterota bacterium; assembly: GCA_022563775.1. The sequence goes on from JADFMS010000075.1 coordinate 1,899, forward strand.
TCAAATTCGGTATAAACCTATACAAAAATATAAAACCTCTGCCTGAAAGATATTTAGAAACAGCATCGGCTTACGGGATTGAGGATGATGGAAAGGGGTTGGATCTGTTTCCCAACAAGAATATTGATATTTTCAATGGAAATAGGAGCTCGAACAGGTATAAAATCGCCATGGCACCCGGAGCCGGATTTTATACAAAAAGATGGCCTACCGAATATTATGCGGAATTAGGGGACAATCTAATAGAAAATGCCGACGCTCAAATTATCTTAATTGGTTCCACGGAGGATAAACAAACGGCTGATGAGATAAAAAGAAGAATGAAGAACGAGGTGAGAGATCTGACCGGTGATTACACTATCCCGGAGACGGCGGCAATTATAAAAACTGTTGACGCTGTTGTTACTAACGACAGCGGTCTGATGCACGTTGCCGTTTCTCAGGATGTCCCTGTTGTATCTTTTTTCGGTTCCACCACGGAAGAGCTGGGTTTTTTCCCGTATAATGACAATAGTAAAGTTTTAGAGGTCAAGGGACTGAAGTGCAGACCCTGCACTCATATAGGTAGAGAGAGATGTCCGTTGGGTCACTTTAATTGTATGAAAGAAATTACTCCCGCTACAGCCTACGAAGCTGTTGTCGGACAATTATCAAGAAAACTATGAAAGTTATATTATCCTTCTTACTGTTTTTTATTTACTCTTACTTTTTACTCCCAATGTTTGTAGTCTTTTTGATAATTATCTCTCCGTTCAATAAAAAAGTGAGGGAAGGTATTGCCGGCAGAATAAGAAGCAGGAACGATATCAAGACTCTCGATAAGTCACCCGCAAAAACGGTATGGATTCATTGTGCGTCACACGGTGAATATGAACAGGCGAAACCGATTATCAATGCCTTGAAAAGAAGCCAGGACGGAGTCAGAATAATCCTGACATTCTTCTCGCCATCAGGTTACAAAAGGGTAAATGACGAAAACGTGGATTTAAAGTTATACCTGCCGTTCGATTTCCCGCATTCCATAAAGAGACTTCATCAAGCGATAAAAGCGAGTGTTTTGATATTAGCAGGCTATGACGTCTGGCCAAACGCAGTAAAATGGACGCGAAAATCCGGCACTCCTGTTGTTATAATTTCTGCCAGATTGCGGCAGAACTCGCACAGACTTAAACCGGTAATATTGATATTTCAAAGATTCGTTTACAGTTTTATTGATGTGATTTTAGCCGTAACAGAAGAGGATGCCGAACGTTTTAAAAAATTGGGAATTAAAGGGAGTGCTATAAAAGTTCTCGGAAATACCCGGTATGATAGAGTCATCGAGAGAAAGGGAGAGCCGATCCTGAAAGAAGAACAAATTTCTAAATTTTGTGATGCCAAAAGAGTGATGGTAATGGGAAGTATCTGGAAGTCAGATTTAACAAAACTAATGAGTTCAATATTCGGGGTATTAGAACAATACCCGGAATTATCTTTGATAGTGGCTCCACACGAGCCCCATGACAACTTCTTAACCAAATTCTCCGGGGAACTACTGTTGAACGAGATCAGTTCTATAAGGTTTTCCGACCTGGATTCGAATTCAGCAGTTCATAGGGTTTTGATAATAGATAATGTTGGTATTCTTGCGGGTCTCTATAGATTTGCCGATATTGCATATTTAGGGGGCGGATTTGGGCCCGGAGTACATAACGTTATGGAGCCAGCAGTCTATGAAGTCCCTGTGTTGTACGGACCGAAACTGAAAAGCTCGGAAACAGCCCGTTACTTGAGTAAAACCGGTGGTGGATTTATAGTGGAAAACGGCACGGAATTTACGGAAATATTTGACCGCCTGTTCTCCGATGAAGAGTTCAGACTTAAAGCCGGAAAAGCCGCCGGACAGGTTATTCTCGATAACATGGGCGCGACCCAACGAACGTCGGAGATAATTCAAGGATTGATCAGTTGATAAACCTGGTTAACGCATCCTATAAATTCAGCGGACAAGCGGGCAATAACGAATTTGCAATTAAGAATCTTTCGCTGATGATTGAAAAAGGCGAATTTGTTTCTCTGATAGGCTCTAACGGCTGTGGGAAATCAACAGTTGCAATGATATTAAACGGCGTGTATGAACTTGATTCAGGGTATTTAGAAGTGGATGGAATGAGGGTTGTCGATAAAACCGATAAGACCAACGCAAGAAAAAAGATCGCCGTTATTTTTCAAAACCCATCGGAGCAATTAATTGCCGGCTCGGTGGAAGCTGATATAGCATTCACGCTTGAAAATTTCGGAATTGAAGTAAAGACGATTCGAGAGCGAGTTGATGCATCGCTGAATCTATTTAACTTGAATGACGTTAGAAGTAAGCATCCCGGAGAATTGTCCGGAGGTGAACAACAAAGGGTCGTCCTTGCGGGTGTATGGGCTCTTCAGCCCGATTATATCATTTGTGATGAACTGACCACTTATCTTGATCATTATTCCACAAAGTCGATTATAAAAATACTTCACGACTTCACCGAGAAAGATGGAGGGGTTCTTTTTATCACTCAATATCCCATTGAAACAATGAATTCCGACAGGCTTTTAATTATGAAGGACGGTGAGATTATATCCGAAGGAAAACCGGAAAGTATATTACGGGACAGCGAGATGCTGCTGAAAGCAAATCATATCGTACCCCATGAAATCATTTTTGAGGAGCTGACTAAAAATTATTCAGGACGAGGAATTTGAACTTATTAAATCTAAATAAAATCAACTTCTCGTATGATGAGCTTCCAACCGGTAATTCATTTCAGCTGAATATATCTGATTTCAGTTTGGAAGCAGGTGAATCTCTCGCGGTAACCGGCAACTCCGGCGCGGGTAAGACTACTTTTGCAAAATTACTTTCCGGTATTCTAAAGCCATCGACCGGCGAATTTCAGATTTTGCAAAAAGGAATGAAAATCGGTATGTCATTTCAGTTTCCGGAAAATCAATTTTACCTGGACACTGTTTTGGACGACATTGTAGCGGGGCTATTGGCGAAAGGAACAGACGAAAAGGAAGCAATCTCCTCTGCCAAGGAAGCTTTAGAAATGGTCAATTTAAAACCTACGGTATTTGGAAAGCGCAGCCACACGACTTTGAGCGTAGGAGAACGAAGAAGAGCGGCAATAGCGATTCTTTTCAGTCTTAATCCCGACCTTTATATCATAGATGAACCGACTG
>JADFMS010000001.1 GCA_022563775.1 Fidelibacterota bacterium
TATTTTTCTTAACCAATTGAATTCATTGGGTGGATATTTCCTGAATTTCACATTCTTAAAATTAAATTCTTCAACATCTGTTTGATAAAATATTGTATTCCCCAGATAGGCTTTCCGAAAGAATAGATTCTTCGGATTTTTTATTTTTAAGTTATCAAAATTTATAATGCAGTCTCTTCCAAACTCAACATCCTCAAAACTAATTCTATCTTCACATAAGAATTCTGCATAAGAAAAATTAGCATTTTTTCCGGAAAACACTGTGCGTCCAAAGTCAGCACCTCCTTTTCCTGAAAATTCTGCGAAACTAAATTCAACTCCTTCTTTTCCATTGAACTCTACGCCGTGAAAGTCAGCAACTCCTTCTCCTGAAAAATTTGCAAAACTAAAATCGGCACCTTCGTCTCCAGAAAATGTTGCCTCTAAAAAATTAGCACCACCTTTTCCTGAAAATTTTGCCTGTACAAAATTTGCACCTGCTTTTCCAGAAAATGTTGCCTTTATAAAATTAGCACTATCTTCTCCTGAAAACTCCGCTTTACTAAAGTTAGCGCCACTTTCTCCTGAAAACTTTGTTCCAACAAAATTAGCTCCATTTAAAAATCTTGTGAAATAAAAATCCACACTGCCTACAAAATTAGCTCTATAAAAATTGACATGATTTTCGAATTGGTGAGCATTAAATAGAATATCACCAATCTCCAATCCTTCAAAAGATTCGCCCCGTTCAAGCATTTCTTCGACCTCTTTCTGATTTAGAGGTCTACTCTGTTTTTTCTTTTCTTCGCTCATGCTTTTCACCAATTCGGATAAGTTACTTTTTAGCGCCTATATTTTTATTACGGATAGTTGAATAGTATAATATATACTGATTAATAATAAAATTCCATACAGTATGTTCCTCAAGCCTCCAAACCCGCACTCTCAAAGAAACGTTTTTACTTTCGGATAAGTTTAATTTTTCATATCTTCATAACAACACAAACCACTATTTGATGGAGAAGAAATGGCTGACGGTATTGTTCACATAGAAATCCCTGTTAAAGATTTAGAGAGTACACCTAAATTTTATTCAGACATCTTCGGTTGGGAGCTCACTCCCGTACCCGATAATGATTATGTGCTCTTTACGGCAGATGGCGCCGGAATAAGCGGAGCGTTCGTTAAACCGGATATTCATCAAGTCGGCGGGTGTGTCGGTTACATTCAAACTGAGAACATTGAAGATTCGCTCAAGCTGATAGAGGAAAACGGCGGTACTCCTCAGATGGAACGTCAGGATGTCGGCGACGCGGGATCGTTCGCCCTTTTCACAGACCCCGAAGGTAATCCTATGGGTCTCTGGGAAAACAAGGGCTGAACGAACTTCTTACGGAACGATTTACTAACCCTCGCACTGCTGTCATTGCGAATTCATCCTTGATGGATGAAGCCTGCCCGCCCGTCTGACAGTCGGACAGGCCCGACTAATGTCAGGCGGGCAATCTCAGATTATAAGGATAGTGTGAGATTGCTTCGTCACTCAGTTCCTCGCAAAGACGGTAGACCTACGGGCAATGACGATTTTCCTCCCCCTTTGAAGGGGGTGCTCCGCAGGAGCGGGGGATGTGATTGCTCAGATCAGTTAATTTTTCACCGAAAAGGATAAATCACACCCTCTCCCGATAAATCGGGATGACACCTCCCTCAAGGGAGGAGGTTCACATGCCTTATCCGTCAATTGATGAATAACTTCCCTCCAGAGGAGAGAATCTGATGTGCTGTCAGTCTGAACCCTAACCGGCACGCGATGATTTCTGTTAAATTTCAAGACTCCTTAGCCTTAGCGCATTTCCTATAACGGTCACCGAACTGAAACTCATTGCTGCCGCTGCTATCATCGGACTCAAAAGCAATCCGAAGATCGGATAAAGGACTCCCGCTGCTAACGGTACGCCCAAAGCGTTGTATATAAACGCCCAGAACAGGTTTTGCCGTATATTCCGCATTGTACCTCTGCTGAGCTTCCTGGCTCTTACGATACCCATCAGATCGCCCTTTATCAGCGTTATGCCGGCACTCTCCATGGCAACATCCGTTCCTGTTCCCATCGCAATACCCACGTCCGCCTGAGCAAGCGCGGGAGCATCATTGATACCGTCGCCCGCCATCGCCACTTTCTTCCCCGCTGCCTGGATCTCTTTCAGTATAGAGTGCTTTTCATCGGGCATGACCTCTGCTCTAACTTCTTTTATGTTCAATTCCTTCGCCACGGATTCGGCTGTTTTCCTATTGTCTCCCGTCAGCATTATGACGTCGATCCCCTCCGCCTGCAATTTAAGAATGGCATCCTTCGTAGTCGGCTTCAGAGGGTCTGATATACCGAGATAACCAGCAGGCTCGCCGTCTATTGAAACAAAAACGACGGTCTCCCCTCGTTCCCTAAGGTCATCGGCTTCAGCATCTAAATCAGCTGTTTTTACTCCCTCTTCATTCAACAATTTCACGTTTCCTACCGCCACGAGTCTGCCGTCAACCTTTCCCTTAACCCCTCTGCCAGTGAGCGATTCAAATTCCTTGACATCAAGGAATTCGACTGCTCTCTCTTTAGCGGCGATGACTATCGCATTTCCGAGCGGGTGTTCGCTCATTCGTTCCAAGCTCCCCACAAGTCTGATCAGTTCATCCTCGCTCCTGCCGTTCAGTGAGACGATAGTTACGAGTTTCGGTTTTCCTTCGGTCAGCGTCCCCGTTTTATCCACAACGAGCGTATCTATCTTCTCGAACGTCTCAAGCACTTCGGCGTTCTTTATCAGTAAACCTGCCGTGGCGCCTCGACCTGTTCCGACCATTATTGATATCGGAGTCGCAAGTCCGAGCGCGCAGGGACATGCGATTATGAGTACCGCGACCGCGTTGACCAGCGCGTAAGCCATTTTCGGGTCAGGACCGACTATACTCCATACGATGAAGGTGAGTATGCTGAATACTACTACCGCAGGGACGAAATAAGACGATACCTTGTCTGCCAAACCTTGGATCGGCGCTCTGCTTCGCTGAGCTTCGCTCACCATCTTGACGATTTGCGCAAGCAAGGTATCGCTTCCTACCCGCTCGGCTTTCATGAGAAAACTGCCGTTACCGTTCACCGTCCCTCCAGTAACAGGATCGCCCTTTGACTTTTTGACTTCCATAGGTTCACCCGAGATCATCGACTCGTCTATAAAACTCTTGCCGTCCGTCAGATTTCCATCAACCGGTACTTTTTCACCGGGACGAACCCGCAGCAGATCACCGACTATTACGTTCTCCAAAGGAATATCTTTTTCTTCTCCGTTTTCATCTACGATTCGAGCGCTATTCGGAGCTAATCCGAGCAACGCTTTTATAGCGCTGCTTGTTTTACTCCTCGCTCGCAGTTCAAGCACCTGACCGAGAAGGACTAAGGTTGTTATTACGGCAGCCGCTTCGAAATATAATCCTACCTCACCGTTCGCGTCTCGAAAAGCTGCGGGGAAAATTTCAGGGAAGAGCGTAGCGATCACACTATATAGGTACGCGACTCCCATCCCTATCGCAATAAGCGTAAACATATTCAACGACTTGTAAACTATGGAATCCCATCCTCGTTTAAAGAAGGGCGCTCCCGCCCAAAGAACTACCGGTGTTGCAAGAATAAATTCAAACCAGTGTCCCCAGCCCGAACTGTCGAAAGAGATTCCCGGAAACATCTTTGACATCGTGAAAAGCAGGAGCGGTAGAGATAGAATTGTACTTAGCCAAAATCGCCTGCTCATATCCGTCAGCTCCGGGTTCTCTTCTTCTAACGTCACCGTCCGCGGCTCCAACGACATACCGCAAATAGGACATGAACCCTGTTCGTCTTTAACGATCTCAGGATGCATCGGACAGACGTACTCCTGCTTCGTAACGATAACAGGTTCAAGCGGTTCCAATCCCATTCCGCATGTGGGACACGAAGCCGGTCCCATATTTTTGATATCCGGGTGCATCGGACAGACATGAATCACGTCAGAACCGCTATCTTGGTTTTTATGCTCTACATGATCATGATGATCGTGCTCGTGAGATTTATGCCCAGCATCAGGCAGTGCCTGCTCAAGAGGATATTTTTCCGGGTCTTTGTCAAAAACCTCTTTACAATATTCAGAGCAGAAGTAAACAGCGCTTCCGTTGTGCTCGCTTTTTCCGGCTGCGTTCTCCGGTTCTATATTCATATGACATACTGGATCAAAAGCCATTTCTTTTCCTCATTTTAAAAATTTGTTCATCTCGCGAAAAAGTTCGTCCACCTTTTTATCGGCATTGTTTCCCTTGGATTCAGCAAAAGCATCTTTGACACAACTCTTTACATGCCGCTCCATAATAACGAACGAGAGTGAGTCGAGCGCTTTTCTGACTGCTGTGATCTGATTGACAATATCCATGCAGTACTTGTTATCGGCTACCATCCGTTCGAGTCCGCCGACCTGCCCTTTGATAGCTTTAAGTCTTCTAAGCGATTTTGTTGTTGTTATTTCGTCGAGCATTTTGACTCCTTTTTCTTAATACCCTACACCCCTATAAGGTATTGTTATTTGCAACAGTAATATAATCATTAAATATCATTTGTCAAGAAAAAATATTCGTGCAAGGAAGAGTATTGCAAGATTCCCCGCCTGAACAACGTTGTGCAATGACGGTAACGTGCGAGTCAGGGCTTGCCCTGACCGCAAAACCTCTTTCTAAAGGCGTCAGGGCAAGCCCTGACTGCCACTTACGGTAAAAATTATTTACCGTTAGAAGGACGGACGAATATCTCTCGCGCTACATCCCTGTCAAGCGCTACTTCTGTCTGATCTACCTTTACCACAAATGAGGGAATTTTCTGATATAACTTTATCTCCGCTCCCGGCTCCACACCAAGCAGCGTCAAACGCTCATAACGTTCATGATAAGCGGGAGTGGTAAACATTATCTTTGAAGTGGTACCTACTTCCACCCTATCGAGCGGAACAACGACTTGGCGTACCTCCGTCTTAAATCCCTTGCAACACTCTCCACGAGGGATCTTCCTCCCGTGAGGACAATAAGTGGGATGTCCGAGAAAAGTACAAAGGGAATCCTCGACTTCGGGGCTTAAAACATGCTCGAATTTGCAAGCTTGCGATTCCATCTCCTCTTCCGAGACCTGGAGCAGATCGGTCAGAAGCCGTTCGGTCAACCGATGTCGCCGGACAAGAGATTCCGCTTTTTTCTCTCCCAATTCGGTAAGCTCGAAAGTTTCACCGGTCACTTTTAGATATTTCGATTCCTCCGCTTCCGGCAGCTGTTCAGCGTAACCGTTCAAAGAAGCATGGTCGCAACGAACCCCGTTTTCATGTTCTGAAGAATCTTCGTTATCTTCTAAAAGAAGAAAAACGTGTTCAAGTAAGTGATCTAACTTCTCTTGTCTCATCCGTTTCCTTTTTCCCGAATAATTTTCTAAATAAATTTACTATATGCGACTCTTCGACGTATTCATAACCGCAGTGAGGACAACAAAGAATATTACATCCTTTATTAAAAGGACATCCCGAATGGCATGCCATCTCTTCAGCTGTATATTCACCACCGCACAGTGGACAATTCATCCTGTATACCCCACTAAATTAAGTATAAAATTAAGCAGCCCGCCCACACCGAACGCTACCGGCAGAATGACAGCGGACATAGCGAGCGTCATCTTCACTCCCCGTTCTTTTATCATTATTAAAAAATTGGCGATGCAGGGAATAAAAAGCGTCAATGTTACCGATGCAACCAATATCTGCGGTGTCGTGAGATCCATTTGGTTCAGTCCGGCTATTCCGTAATCTCTTCTCAGAAACCCTACTATAAACGCTTCGGTCGCTTTGGCAGGCAGACCGAGAACATTCTGCACCAACGGACTTGATACACGTTCTAAAACCAGTAAAGCGCCGGTTGCATGGAGAACGTAAAGCAACAGCGTACCGAAGAAGAAAAGCGGTACCGCCTCTTTCAGATACCATTCGGTTCTTGCGAGTGTCTTAACGGTGATATTTCCCAGCTTGGGCACACGCATTGGAGGCAACTCGAGTATGAAATCCGAACTATCCTCCGGGATAACTTTCGAAGCGAGAAACCCGACTACGACGAGAACACCAAAAACTACCACTCCCCATATTAATAAAGCAGACATTGAAATAGCGCCTAAGAGTCCGAGAATTACTCCCAGCTGCGCGCTGCACGGCACACCGAGAGCAAGAAGCAAAGTAACGAGAATCCTCTCTTTTTTCGTATCGAGAATCCGTGTTGTCAGTGTAGCCATGGTATCGCATCCAAGTCCGAGAACCATTGGCAAAACCGCTTTCCCGTTCAATCCCATCAACTTGAACACCTTGTTGAGCATCACGGCAAGACGGGGGAGATACCCGGAATCTTCAAGAATTCCGAATGCAATGAAGAATGTCACCACCACCGGCAGTATTATCGCTATCGAGTACGGCAGCGCCATGGTAAGAAGCCCGTAATCTCCAACGAATATATCCCTGATAACAGGTACCGGGACATAGCTGAACAATTCCATAAACCATACGGAAAGATATTTGGCGAATATGACTCCCTCGAGATAATCAGTAAGATATCCGGCGCCGAAAATTCCTACGAACTGATACATCATATAAAGTACGCCGAGAACGAAGAATAGTCCCCAAAAGGGATGCATGGTCAAGATACCTATTTTAGTAGCGAAATCCGAGTTTTCGTTTGCGTTCTGACCTAAGGCTATATCTGAAATTCTTCCGGCTTCCTTCATCCTTCGCCTTGTGATAACTCTCGAAAGCCGTTCGTTAAATCTCTCCTGAACGGTGGCGACTATCGTCATCACCTCGGCAAATTCCGATGAAGACATTTTGTCCTGAAGCCACCCATGTATCGTTTCATCACCAGCCAGCAGCATGAGGGAAACTCCTCTATGACCGGAGTGAATCTCTCCGAGATATCCTTCTATCTTTTTTATCGCAGGTTCAATGATCGGTCCATATCTCACCCGTATCGTGGGTACGGCAGGATTTTTCAGCGCCTCTCCGATCTCTTTCAATCCCTTAGCCCGTGTAGCGACACTGTGCAGTACTTCCACTCCAAGAAGATCGGACAACTCTGCACTGTCGATCGAAACCCCTCTTGTGATCGCTTCATCGGTCATGTTAAGATCCATGATCATCGGTAGGTCGAGTTCCGCTAACTGAATAGTGAGGAGCAGCCCCCTTTTAAGATTTTTTGAATCGACGACCTGGACTACCGATTTAGGATTTTCTCTTAGAAGAAGATCTCTTGTCACCTGCTCGTCCTCGGAGGAGGGCAGTAGATTATTCACACCGGGTGTATCTATTATAGTGTCTTGCGTACCGTTGACGCCTATTCTTCCCTTCGTAATTTCGACCGTGGTACCGGGAAAGTTCGATACGGTGACGTACCTGCCGGAAAGATAGCCGAATATAACGCTTTTACCGACATTTGGATTACCTACGAGAACTACGGGAGGTGTCTTACCGTCAACTGATATCGAGCTGTGCCCGTGCACTATTAATTATTCCTCACCTGGCATTTATCACATAAACCGAAAATAATGAGATTATGCTTTGTGGGAAAAAAATCAAATTCTTTGCAGATCTTATCCTGCTGTTTTTCGATCATACGATCACTGAACTCTATGATTTTTCCGCATTGCGTACAGACGAGGTGCTCATGATGCTTTTGAGCAAGCGTATTCTCAAAATGCACCTGACTTGCGCCGACATTAACCTTGGATACGAATCCGTTTTCGACAAGCAGATCAAGTGTTCTGTATACAGTGGCTCTTGAAACAGATTTTTTTTCTTGCCGCATACGGAAGTAGATCTCATCCGCATCAAAGTGCTCTGAGGAGCTGTAGACTTCTTTAAATATTAAAAGCCGTGCAGGTGTACACTTCATGCCATTCGTATGGAGCGTATCTTTGAATTTTTCTAATAGCGTTTTATCCATATCGCACTCAACTGTAATTGAAACTCATTCTCATTTAGAAATTACACCTAATTATCTAATGGTGCAAGCGATATTTCTATTAACCCTTTATTTTTCCGGCGGAACGAAGAGATTCTATCCGCTGCTGAGCGTATCTGCCGTAATCGCTCAGAGTGCCTTTCTCCTGGATTATCCTGTCGTACATAAGCACTGATTTACTGAATTCACCCAGCTCTTCATAGGCGTTACCCGCTTTCCACCACGCGGACGCTGACCAGTCCAATTTTGTCGGTTTACCGAAATATGAAACTTTCAGATATTCCGTTATCGCTCGCGCGTATTCTCCTTTATTGAAATAACTCTCTCCGGTCCAGAAGAGTATTTCCGCCGAACTTTCAGATTCAGCATACGGCAAAAGACTTTCCCAGTGTTCAGCCGCTTTGTCGTAATCTCCGACATTCATAAGAAGGTTGCCTATTTTCATCTTCATGGCGAATCGGTTTTTCGAATTTGGATATATTTTCAAATAGGTCTGCGCCGTCGTGAGAGCAGGATCAAGAAAACCTGCTTCTTCATAAGCTCTTACAAGATTTCTGTGTGCAATCTCTCTTGATTGACCCGAATTCGGATGATCAATTGTTTTCTTAAAATATCCGATCGCATTGTTATACTGCTGTACCGATGTAAAGAGTTGCCCGATAGTCAAATATACCTTTGTAATCAGGTCGGATTCGGGATAATCATCCTCTAATTTAATTAATCTGTTTAGAGCATCCTGTTTTTTATTTTCCTCTACAGCTATCAGGCTAAGCTCAAATCCGGATAGAACGCCGTAACTACTTTCAGCAAAATTTTCGACTATTTCCTTAAAATGCCGTTTAGCGGCGGGGAATTGACTCTCTCGAACATAATATGAACCTCTTTCGAAGAGTAATAGCGACCTCTCTTCATCAGTCGCGCCATTCAAATATTTACTTTTAAAACCTGCCTCAACGCGTTCTGCATCAATCAGTTTTCCTTCACGATAGTAGCAGGAAAGAATTTTCAATATAAATTTTTTACTGTTTTTATCCGGCAGAAGAGACTTCGCAATCTCATATTCGCTCCTTGCGAGCGGGTAATCCTCATCATCAAAATATATCTCCGCCAACATTTCATGAAATTTAGAAGTGATCTCACGGTTCCAATTCTTTGCAATAAGTGACCTAAGCAGAGGTTTTGTCTGCTTCGCGCCTCCATCTGCTTTCTTCATTGACAACAAAGCGAATGCGGCGTTTGCAGAGTTATTTGAAATGGTTTCCTTCTGAAGATATTTTCGGTAGAAAGATTTTGCTAACCTTGTCTTCCCTATTTTCTCTGCGGAAACTGCTGCATAATAAATTTCTTCGTCATTTTTAGGTACACGGCGCGGAACAAATGTTTTAGAGAACCATGATTCAGCCGGACCTGCCGAAAGAAAATCAGTTAGAGCTTTCTCGTATTCACCCGCCTCGAAATAAACCAGTCCAAGCTTTGAGCTGACACTGTCCACATATTCCGAATAATAATAATTTTGAACTATATCCGTAAAATGCGGCATAGCCTTCTCCTGCTCACCTGAAGTCATATACGAATTTCCGAGAAGGTATTTTGCCCGCACGATATCAATTCCATCAGGATATCTTTGAATATATGCTGAAAGATCAAGTTTTTTTCGATCCGGAGAGCTGCTCTTAAGGCTGAGCAACGCTATCGCCATAGAAGCTTCTTCGGCGTTCTCGCTCCTCGGAAACTCCTTGACTATTCGCTCAAATACTCTTCTGCCTTTCAACCATTCCTCTTTTTTGGCATATAGTTTTCCGATTGACAATAGCGCTTTATCAATGAATTCAGATTTTGGATAGCTGTTCACAAACGATTCTAAGGATTTTAACTTCACCTCATCAGAACCATTGGAAATTGACGATAAGTAATAAGTTGCCGAACTGATATCCTCGTATTGAGGATATTTGCTCAAAAGTTCTGTGAGATATGAGCGGGTAGTTTGCTTGTAAAAGAGCTCCATCTCAATCCTATTTTCATAACCGGATATTTCTGACAATTTAAGATTCAGTTCACCGAGCATGAATAACAATACGGGTTGTACATCCTTGGATGGATTCGACTTCAGCAAATTTTTTAGAAGTTCCGATGCCCTCTCATAATCTTTCATTTCATCCGAGTAAATTCCGGCAAGTTCAATAAAAAGATCCTCTCTTGGTTTATCCGAAAGCAGATTGCCCATCAGCTCCGCAAGTCGTTCGAATCCCAGATCGCTCTCCCTTTTAACATAGCTATCAATATGATATCTGAGTTTTCTCCCCTCTTCGGTGGCGCTGCTGCCCGGATATAAATCGCGTAATTTGTTCAACTCTTCCATAGCTTCATTAAGTAATCCGGCATGATATTGACTGAGAGCCAACCCGAAAGTTGCATCATCCTCTAATTCTCTTTTCTCCGAATTTCTAAGCGCAAATTTATATTGTTCGATAGCCTCATTCGGCTGATCAAGATAGATTCTGTAAATCTCTCCCGCCTTAAATGCAAAATAGACTTTCTCTCCGGCATCCGGATGGGATAGATAATCCAGGCAATATGCAACAGCGCTGCGAGGATCTTCCTTATCTAAGGCTATACCGATCAGTCTCTTGAGACTCTCGCTGATGACGCCTAAACTATCTTCAGTGTCACTTGACACGACCTTCTTGTAGAATGCCGATGCCTGGATGAGGTCTCTCCTGCTTTCAGCTGTGAATCCTCGTCTGAATTGCAACAGGACATTTTCATATTCGGTCGAAAACGATGTGTCAATTTTTCTGTAATTTTTTTCAGCCTCTTCATATTCGCCCAAAAGTACTTTTGAATCGCCCATACGTAAGATCGCTCTGTTTTTTAGAACACCCGTTGCTTTCTTCTCTATTGATCTGAATTTGTTATAGGCGGATTTCTGGTTCCCGTTGGATAGCTCTAATTCTCCGTAAAGCAGCATCCCTTTTTGCACTTCGTCGGCGCTGAGAGATAATTTAGATAATTTTGACAATGATTTTCCGGCGGCTTCATAATCGGAAAGTCTCATCTGAATCCGTGCTGTCGAATGCAATATCAGCGGCAGATGAATCTTTGAATGCCTATGCTTTCGGGCTATTTCAAGCTGCTTCAGCGCCTCTTCGTCTCTATGTTCATTTTCATATATACCCGCAAGTACGGTCAGAGCGGTCATTGATTCCCGGCTTTCCGGGCTTGATTCGAGAAGTTCCAACAGTATGGATTCGGTCAAATCACTTATTCCTGCCTTCAAATAATTGAATCCGCTTGCAAGGAAGGCTGATTCGAGTTGCTTACTGTTAGGATAATGCGAAGTAAATTTCTTGAAAGTGACGGCTGCCGAGATATAGTCTCCTATTTGCGCGCTTGCCTGAGCAGATTTCATCAATGCGTTTTCCGCCTCAACCGTGCCGTGGTACTCTTCCTCGAGTTGTATGTATACCCTTCTCGCTTCACTGAAATTCGGTATATTGAAATGCGAATCGCCAAGCAGTTTGAGCGCATTTAAACGATACCGGGAAGCCGGGTACTCTGTCAGAAATTTTTCCAGCTGAATTACTGCGATATCGTATAGCCTATCATCATACAGTTTAGACGCAAAATTAAATTCATCGCTCTCTCCTGAAATCTGAGCTGCGTTTGTAACCGGAAAATTAAGGATGCAGAATAAAAGAAAATATTTTAGAGTGATTTTCAAGAGGAACCCTGTTTAAGAGAGTATTTCTAATTTTGCATATCCTGCCAATAGTTTCTTGACACCCTTATCTCCGAAATCCACTACAATTTTGAAATCGCCATGGTCAGGCGAGACCTCAAGAACTCTTCCTTTACCAAAGAGTTTATGAGAGACAAGACTACCCTCTAAAAATGGACTCTTGCCATTTTTCTTTCGGGACTTTCTCGGCTTAGCCCTGCCCGCCTTCGGTGAGCGTCGTTCACCGAACGCACTCCGCGAAGGTTCAATGATCTCGAGATTTTGTTCACCAATCTCTGATAAAAAAGGAGAATCGTTGCATAAGATAAATTCTTTATATAATCGTCTCGTGGAAGAGGACAATAAATAAAGTTTTTGTTCTGCTCGTGTCATCCCGACATAAAAAAGCCTTCTCTCCTCCTCTGCCTTACTGGAATCTTCATCAACTTCGTCATCCCGTCTAAGTGGCAGGAGTCCATCTACACAGCCTGAAATGAATACAACCGGGAATTCCAATCCCTTAGCCGAATGGAGAGTCATCAGCGTAACCGCATTTGCCTTATTATCCCAATTATCGATATCCGAGACGAGAGAAACATTTTCCATGAACTCCTGAAGTCCCGCGCCGGGATTAGCCTCACAATATTCTGATACGCTGTTAAAAAGTTCCTCGATGTTCTTCTTTCTTTGCAGCGATTCTTCCGTCCCTTCCTCTTTCATCAGTTTTCTGAAACCCAACTCATCATCCAATACTCTGATCAATTCTTCAAGAGGAAGTTCCTTATGAAGCTCAATATATTTATTTATCAGCTTCATAAAATCGGTCAACACTTTTTTCTGCTTAACGCCAATATCTATTTCTTCTGTTCTATCGAGAGCCTCCCAGAACAGCAACCTTTTTTCCAATGCGAACTCTTTTATTTTAGAGATCGTGACATTTCCAATTCCACGTGGAGGATAATTGATAACTCTCTTCAAGCTTATTGAATCGTTCTGGTTCAAAATCAGACGTAAATAGCTCAGGAAATCCTTGACCTCTTTCCGGTCATAGAACTTCACACCTCCGATTATAACGTATGCTATTCCTTCACGTCGGAGTGAATCTTCAATTAATCGACTTTGCGCATTCGTTCTATAAAGGACGGCGAAATCCTTAAACGCTCTTTTCTCTTCAAATATCTCTTTCTGCATGTAAGACAAAATATTATCCGCTTCACCTCTATCGTCGGGTGATTTAAGCAGGGTAACTTTGCTGCCGTCCTTCGTTTCTGTCCAGAGGCGTTTTGATTTTCTTTTTTTGTTATTTTTAACAACTCTGTACGCAGCATTTAAAATTTGAGGAGTTGACCTATAATTCTGTTCTAATTTATAAACTTTAGTGCCGGGAAAATACTTCTCAAACCCAAGTATATTTGATATATCGGCTCCTCGCCATCCGTATATTGACTGGTCGTCATCCCCGACGACACAAAGATTCTTACTTTCGCCCGTTAGATGAAGAAGAAATTCAAATTGGGCTTTATTTGTATCTTGAAATTCATCCACGAGAATGTATCTGTATTTGTTTTTATATTTATCTTTTATATCTGAATGTTTGGCGAAAATTTCCAACGGCTTCAACAATAGATCGTCAAAATCCAATGCCGAAGCCTGAGTTAGAATCGAAATGTATCCTGAAAAAACCTCTGCTGCCAGCTCGTTGAAATAACCCCCTTGTTTCGCTACATCCTGTGGACCCAACATACTGTTTTTGGAACGGCTGATCAGAGATCTGAACAGACGCGGATTCGTGTCTTTCTTGTCAATCCCCAGATCGTCCATCACTTCTTTGATGGCGGTCAGTTGATCGGTGCTGTCGTAAATGCTGAAGTTTCTCGGTAAACCGATAGATTCGCTCTCTTGCCTAATAACCAATGCGCAGGTTGAATGAAATGTGCCGATTTGAACTTTCCCTGATTTGCTTCCAAGCAATTCCGCGGTACGCTCCCGCATCTCTCCGGCGGCTTTATTAGTGAATGTTACGGCAAGTATGTTCCCCGGGTCTATTCCCGCTTCGTTTATTAGATACCCTATCCTGTGAGTCAGCACTCTTGTCTTACCGCTTCCGGCACCCGCAAGAATCAGTATCGGACCATCAACGGTTGTAGCGGCTGCTAATTGTTCAGGGTTCAAAATGCTTTTGAGCTGTTCTGTCATTCTACGCTGTTATTCCTCAATTGTTTGTCGTAGTCTCTGCGTAATTTTTGAAGTTTCTGTTTAGCGCGATTATGCTCCTCAAGCGTACTCGTAAAAGTATGGTATCCGTCTCCTGTAGCAACGAAATAGATGTACTCGGTCTCGGCAGGCCATAATGCCGCCCGGATGGATGCTAATCCGGGACTGCCGATCGGTCCCGGTGGTAATCCACTGTGACGATAAGTATTATACGGTGACTTGATGAACAGATCCTTTTTTGACAATCTACGCGGTCCGTCGGGGAGAAGGAATTGTATTGTGGGGTCTGCCTGGAGCCTCATGTTTTTGTCCAACCTGTTGTGATATACAGAGGAAACAACAGGTCGCTCCTGGTCGTGAATAGATTCCCCTTCTATTATAGACGCAAGTGTTATCACTTCGTTCAGTGTCATAGACAGCTCATCCGCGCGTTTTCTTTCTTCCGGTCCGAATTTTTCGATAAACTGTCTTACCATCCACCTGATCATCATTTTTTCACTCATACCGTAAGTAAAATGATAGGTCTCGGGGAAAAGGTACCCCTCTAAATCAGTTGCATCAATACCCAGATCAGCTATGAAGGCAGAGTCAGCTATTAGCGAGTGAAAGCGTTGTTTATTTATCTTTAACTCCTTTCGAAGTTCATCCGCAATTTTACGGGAATTCCATCCCTCTAATACGGTAATCACTACAGGTTCGACCTCACCGGATGTTATCAAAGTAAAAACATCAAACAGAGTTGAGCCTGATCGCAAACGATACTTCCCCGTCCTTATCATCCTTTGAATTCCGAGCATCTTGCCGGACCGTATCACCTCTCTCTTTGAATCTGCAATACCAAGCAGCACTAAACTATCCGCCACCTGCCTCAAACTCGCTCCCATCGGTATCGTAAGTATATAAATACCATCACTGTTTTCGGGGATTTGAACACCTGTCATTATTACTACATAAAGAAGAAAAACGGAGAAAAGAATCACACCCACTCCGATAATAGCATAAACCTTTATGTTCAGTTTTTTATCCAATTTTACTTCCATGATACGAAATGACATACCGGTCAATTTAAAAATATCACGCTCTCAAGTCAATCCCTTTGTAGCGGTTCAATAAGAAAATGATAGCTAAATAAAAAACGGAGCAGAAGCACTCCGTTTAGTCTTTAAGCCTTTTAGGTAATATAAATTAGTTAAAACATCTTATTGAGTCTCATGGTAATTACAATTTCCCTTTCATCTTCAGGTCCGTCAAGAGGTTTAGCTAAATTGACCCTGAAGCCCTCATCTTTAGAACCGATTCCCACGCCGATATTCCGGTTGAAATCTGATAGGCCGGGAAGGTCTCTCCTATCACTCCACACTACCCCTGCATCCATGAAAAAAGCGATCAGATAATCGTCAATTATCGGCAGGAGTTCCAATCCGTCTATATCCTTTCCATCTGTTGTATATTCCACATTTATCAATGCCATTTTATCGCCGTTCTGAAACTCTTTATACTCGTAGCCTCTCAAAGTTCCTATACCGCCGAGGTCGAATTTTTTCTGCACCGGCACGCTCCCGTTTGTGGTTCCATAACGTAATCTGATATTCAGATCGTCGTTTCTTCCAAGCGGTTGATATCTGCTTAAGCTGATGAGGTATCGTTCATAACTCGGCATCTCATCATCGAAGAGACTGCTGTTCCATTCAGCCTGAAGCTCGGCATCCCAATTTCTCAGCGACCTTGAGTTCCCTGTTTGAACGACAAGATATGTATTCTTGAAAGTACCCTCCATCACCGGAGGGTTCTCTCTGAATTCTACGCTTTGTCTGAATAGCGACCAATCTTTCTCAACGGACATATCGACATGCTTTTCTTCCACATATCCGCCTTCAATTTTTAGGAACCTTCCAATATTCTGTATTCCATAAACCGAACTTCCGTTCTTTCGATAATAATCGAGATAATCTTCATGGAACAGCAGAGCAGTCAGGCTGTTTTCATTTCTTGGAATTACCCACAGATCTTCGCTGTATGTCAAATCAAACACTTCAACCCCAAGTTCGAAACTGTTTCTGCCGAAAAATTTTCTTGTCAGACCGGCTTTGTAACTTGACTTGTCGTTGGACAACCCATAGCCCCAAAATCCATAAAAAGTGAGCCTGCTATCCATTCCATAAGAGTCCTTAAACTCCTTTGGCACTCCAAAACCGAAGAAGAATCCTTCTACTCTGTTATAGGAAAACATGAAAGGCTCGTTTTCAAATTCATCATCCATTTCCCACTCAAAATCATACCTATTACCGGCTTTAAGGTCACTTATTCCGATAACCATTACCAGCATTATTGAAACAGCAAAAATATTTTTCATAATTTTAATTCCCTATTTTCTGCAAAATTCTGTGCTGATTTTCATATATAATTAGATACGTTATGACCCTAATTTTGTTCCACCATCGACGTTGATTTCTTTTTCCTTCCATTCTTTTACGGCATTACTGATTTCAATAAATCCTTTAACATCGAGTGTCTCCGGTCTGCGTGTAAGATCAAATCCCCGCTCTTCTAAATAACTAACACAATCTCCAACTCCCTTAAGGCTGTTTCGCAGCATTTTACGCCTTTTCCCGAAGGTTGTTCGAATGACCTGTTTGAGCAGATTAAGGTCAGTGATACCATCCGGAAGTTTTTCTCTTAGTGTCAATTTTATGGCGGATGACTCTACTTTCGGTTTCGGATTGAAAACTCCACGTGAGATATTGAACAGTTTTTCGCTCTCGGAAAAGAGCGAAGTATAGACTGACAGAATACCGTAACTTTTACTTCCGGGTGGACTCAACAGTCTGTCTGCGACTTCTTTTTGAAGGGTTGCCGTTAAAGTTTCAACACTTTTGAAATGATCGAAAACATGAATCAATATTTGACTTGTTATATGATATGGAATATTTCCGATCAGCTTCAACTTTTTATCGGATCTTTTCGCCAAATCGGAGATATCAAAAGTCAAAAAATCATGATGTATTATCTCAAAGCGATCTTCATCGGCAAATTCTTCCCGGAGATATTCCACAAGTCGTTCATCTATCTCTACTGCGGTAACCTTTTTTGCTACTTTCAGGATCTCCCTTGATAAGAAACCGGTTCCGGGTCCTATCTCCAAAACTTCGTCACCCTTTCTAATCCCGGAATTCTCAACAATTTTTCGAGCAACGTTTCTGTCCATCATAAAATTTTGACCGAGACTTTTCTTATGATGGAATTCCTTATCCATTATTGTCATTCATTCCTTCAAACAGGCGTAAACAGTTTTGGGTAGTCAGATCGGAAACTTCCTCATATGAAACCTCTCTCAATTCGGCTATCCTCTTTGCTATAATTTCGACATAAGCGGGTTCATTTCTCTTGCCTCTATGTGGCGCCGGTGTCATATACGGTCCGTCAGTTTCCACAAGCAACCGGTCATCAGGCACCATTTTTATGACGTTTTCAAGTTCCTTTATCCCGAATGTGGCAATACCGGTAAAACCAAGATAAAAGCCCATAGACAAAAGCTTTTCAGCGAATCCAACACTTCCCGTATAACAGTGTATCACTCCGTTAAAATAATCTCCGGCTCTAAGACAATTCTCCATTTCTTCATCGGAATCTCTGTTATGAATTATCATAGGTAAGTTCTTCTCTTTTGCTAATTTGATCTGAGCGTTGAAAATTGATAGCTGCGATTCTACCTCGGAATAATTCTTGTTGAAATCCAATCCTATCTCTCCGATTGCAACGACAACGTCTTCTGATAAAAGGACACTCAGTGAATCCAAATAACCGTTAGGAGCAGAGTCCGAATCATGCGGATGGACACCTGCCGCCGCATAAACTCCACCATGATTTTGGGCAATTTCGATGCAGTTTTTACTTGATTCAACTGTAGTACCGGGTGTGAGCAACTTATTTACGCCTGCCTCTTTGGCGCGAAGCAGAAGCTCGTCTAAATCTTGCGAGTAGACTCCTGAGTCCAGATGTATATGAGAATCTATCAGCATTAATTAGAGGATTTAGATGTTACTACTTTAAGAACCGTTCAATTTCCGCTCTTGCTCTTCTATCTGTTCATCTTCTATCTTCTCAAATAACAGTTCGGGAGTGTTTAGACCATGACCTGCTTTCAGATCGTTAACTCCTGCTTGCTCCCAGTTGAGAGTTTCAGATAAGTTCAAAATGTTCCAAATTTTTTCTGATGTGAACGGAATTATCGGAGCGGCAATAACCGCAAGAGTCTTGATAGATTGTAAACTTATGTTCAATGTTGTCGCGCATCTCTCATCATCGCTTTTTCGCGTAACCCACGGTTCATTTTCGTTAAAGTATTTGTTTCCTGCCCTTGCGAGATCCATCATATGTTTGACGGCATCTCTGACCTTAAATCTGCTGAAAGCCTCTCCTGTCTTTAAAACGGCTTCTTCAATATGTGACAACAACACTCCGTCACTTTCATTTAGCTCCGATTGCACCGGCACCTTGCCGTCAAAATACTTATGAACGAATGACAGAGTTCGATGAACGAAATTTCCCAGGATATCAGCGAGCTCATTATTATTTTTAGATTGAAAATCCGCCCAACTGAAATCCGTATCTTTTCCTTCCGGCGCATTAGCGGCAAGGATGTATCGCAGCGGATCGGGAGGGAATGCCTCAAGATATTCATGCAGCCAAACCGCATGATTTCTGCTGGTGGACAATTTGCTGCCTTTCAAGTTAAGAAATTCGTTTGCCGGAATAGCATCTTCAAGTACATAACCGCCGTAACCCATCAACATCGCCGGAAACATAAGAGCATGGAAATAGATATTATCCTTTCCTATAAAATGAATTAAACGGCTGTCTTCACTCTTCCAATATTTTTCCCATAATGATGGATCGCCCTTTTTCTCCGCCCATTCCTTTGTCGCCGATATGTACCCTAACACGGCTTCGAACCACACATATATTTTCTTTCCTTCAGCTTCTTCCAATGGAACCGGTATCCCCCAATCAAGATCCCGCGTTACAGCCCGTTCTTCCAAACCTTCATCCAACCATCCCTTACAGTAGTTGATGACATTATTTTTCCAATCTTTTCGCGTATCGATGAATTCCTTTAGGCTATCCTGAAATTCATTGAATTTCATATACCAATGTGTAGTTTTTCTTAAGACGGGTGTCTTACCGCTGAGCTGACTAATGGGGTTTTTCAGCTCCACCGCTTCATACCACTTTCCGCAAACTTCACATTGGTCACCCTTAGCGCCTTCATGCCCGCATTCCGGACAGTCGCCCGTAACGTATCTGTCAGGCAGGAACATGTTCTTTTCGGGATCATACCATTGCTCCGATTCGCGTTTTACAAGATAATCTTTTTCCAAGAATTTCAGAAAGAAATCCTGCGCTGTCTCCGTATGAATAGGATTTGATGTACGCGAAAAATTATCGAAACTAATCCCCAATTTTTCAAAGCTATCTTTTATTAACGGGTAGAAATGATCGACAACATCCTGAGGAGATTTACCCTCCTTTTCGGCGGAAATGGTTATCGGAACTCCGTATTCATCCGTACCGCAGATATAAACAATATCGTCACCTTTAAGTCGACTGTACCGGACGAAGATATCGCCCGGCAGATATGCTCCTGCGATTTGACCGATGTGTAGAGGACCGTTTGCGTACGGAAGCGCGGATGTCACTAAGGTTCTTTTGAATTCCCCCATTGATCTAATTGGCGCTCACTGCTGAGAATTTACTGTTAAATTCATCAATCTTAACAGCCTCCCACTCTTCAGTTGGATATCTTATGTAAATAAGTTCACGAAAAATATCGACTTTTGCCACCTCTACTACTCCTTTGTCAGATCTGATCTTAGTTCCTACTTTCGGGAAATGATTCATCGCATCGCTATAAAAATCGTGCTCAAATCGAAGGCAGCATTTCAATCGTCCGCAAACTCCCGCAAGCCGTGACGGATTTATCGGTAACGCCTGTACTTTAGCCATCTGAGTATTTATCGGCTCAAATTTCGGCATCCATGATGAGCAGCAAAGCCTTAGACCGCAAACACCGCATCCGTCATGACGTTTCGCTTCGTCTCTCGGACCTATTTGCCTTAGTTCGATTCGGGTTCTGTACTCACCGGCAAGAGTCTTCACCAATTCCCTGAAATCAATACGTTCATCCGCAGTAAAATAGAATGTAAGTTTTTTTCCGTCTATCTGATATTCAACATCCGTTATCTTCATGTCAAGCCCGTGCTTTTGTACTTTTTTCAAACTGTTCTCATAGGCTTTAACCTCCCGTTCCCGATTTTTATGAAGCTTTTTTATGTCCTCAGCGCTGCCTTTTCTAAGGATGCTACGATTTTTTTTAACAAGCTTTTTATCTATGCTGAGATTTCTTTGAGTAATTACGCCCATATTTTCGCCCTTTTCCACCTCAACCACGGCATAATCCCCGATTGCGAACGGTAATTCAAGAGCGTTATGGTAAAATTCTCTCCGAGAGCCTTTAAACATTATACTAACGACGTTATCCAAGACTGCTACCTTCTCTCCCCCTTATCATCGCTCAACTTCAAGAGCATGCGTGATTCAAACACCAATGCGGAAAAAATCATTGGAATATATATATTTCTCCCCACCAAATCAATTGCTTTGTCAAATTGCTCTGCTATTTTTGAGCCGGTAATTCGAGATATATCGGCAATCCCGCCTCCTAAAATTAATCTTAGAGCTATTTGGAAAATATCCGCCAATTTTTCCTTACCCTCTGATGACAGTTCCGTCAACTTTCGATTCACGGAGACAATATCTGAGGCTAACCCGGATCTGATGGCTGCCACCAATTCATCAGCAATTGCTGACCGTTCTTCAAATTCCCCTTCTTCCAACAACTTTAAAGCTTTTGAGATATCACCCTCAACAATCTTTGCAATAGTTCTTGCCTCTTCCGCCGGTTTTCCGAAACTAACGAGTTTCTCCGTAACTTGGTCATCTGTTAGTCCTTTTAGCTTAATTTCCTGACAACGTGAGCGAATTGTGGGGATCAAAGAATTTGGTTTGGATGTTGTCAGAAATATAAATGTATCCGAAGGAGGCTCTTCTAACAATTTTAAGAATGAGTTTGCAGACTCATCGTTCATCATCTCCATCCTTGACAGAATGATAACCTTTTTACCCGGTTCAGCGCTTTTAAGATAGGCATTCTCTCTAAGATGGCGAATAGTGTCTATTCTTATAAATTTCGCCTTTGGAATTTCTATCCTGTGGTACGGATTTTCCGCTTTTTTTGTCATCTCAAACTGAATTATCTCTAAAACCTCTTCGCTCAAACCATAAAGCGGATCGGCGGATTTGTTTTTGGAATCGCTTCTACTTTTCCCCCCGGGTAACGGAAACACAAATTGCACGTTAGGGTGCTCAAGCGAGCTGATACGCCTGCAAGATGAACAGCTTCCGCAAGCGCCGCTTTCTTCTTCGGGACAATTCAACAATTTTGCCATCTCGAGGGCAAGAAATTCTTTTCCTGAACCTGAGGGTCCTGAAATAAGAATAGCGTGAGCAAGTATCTCTTTCTTCCAAGCGTCCGAAAGAAATTTTGTCCACTTTTCTTGCCCTATAATATCATCGAATGCCATCGCTAAAGAGCCTTTTTAAGCCAAAGTAAGGGATTTTGTTTCTCCCGGTTGTGCCAGATCTCGAAATGTAATGCGGAACCTTCAAGCGATCCCGTTACCCCTACTGAAGCGATCCTTTGACCGGTCGAAACCGTTTCAGTGGGTGTAACAAAAATTTCAGAAAGGTGGGTATACACCGAGTAATACCCATTTCCGTGATCGATAATCAGTGTGTTTCCAAATCCTCTTATCCATGTAATGCTTGTGACCCTTCCCGTCAACACGGAAACAACTTCCGTTCCCTCTTTTACGGAGATATCAATTCCGGTATTTTCTGTGATAGTCTTTAACGTTGGATGCTTTCTCCTTCCGAATCGCGAGGTGACTTTTCCTACCGTCGGCCATACGAGATTCCCCTTAAAACTTGCAAAATCTGCATCTATTACAAGATCTTCAATGGATATATTTCTGCGACGAGCCAGCTCTTCGAATCGTTTTCGTTCATCTTCAAGAGCGATTATTATTGATTCCACCTGTTTGGCAGCCTCTTCCTTATCTTTCACTATCTGTCGTAATGAACTTTTATCTTGTCTTACTTTCCGAAGCAGGTTCTTTCTATCTCTCCTGCTCTTACTGAAATTCTTTTTCTCTTTTACTTTTTCATCAATGATCTTTTCCCGCTTGTTTATCTCTTGAATCAACCTTATCTCCCTTATCTTCAGGTCAGTAATAGCCCCGTTTATGGAGCTGCTCAGTTTTCTGTCGTAGTCATTGATTATTTTCAGATATTTCATGCGGTAGAAAAATTGACTGACACTCGCGGATGTGAGTAATAACTCAAAATCACTGTACGTGCCGGATTTAAACATCTGAACGGCTCGTTTTGAAAACCTGCGCTTCAATCTTTTGAGATAAGCGTTTGAAGCTGTTATAACCTTTCTAGATTCGGCAACTTCTACATCTCTTTGTTCTATCTCCTGGTCGAGTCTCGACAGATATCTCGTCGTATAATCCAACTGTTTGTTCAGGTTCGATATCTGTTTGACAACACTGAGTTCGGTAGATTCTTTCTGTTTTATCTCCTTCTTGAGGTCCTCTATTATAGTTTTGAGATCGTCCAGCTCTTCCCCGCGGTTATATATCTTCTCCTTGATATCGGAAGGCGATTGCGCGTTAAGAATGTCATCCCCTGTTGTCATAAGGATTATAGCTGCCGAGAAACAGAATCTGAATATATTATCACAGCATAAATTCATACGATTTTAAGTTAATCCCGAACCAATTGAGTTTCAATTGAATTTAGACCTCTTTCAATCAGAAAATATCATTCACAGACTGTGACGATATCACTCTACCCATTTTCGCTTGACATCAAAAGCCACGCCGGGTATTATATATTCTTCTTACTGGAGGATAGTTCAAGATGAGTAGTGATTCAATTTGGAGTAACATTTTTAACAACCGTAAAGGTGAATCGAAAGCGGCAACCGCCATACGAAGCGTTCCCATTTTTGAACAACTTTCAAATAAAGAGTTATCAGCTGTTGAAAAACTCGTTCATACTCGCACATATGTTACTGACGAAACAATTTTCAGTGAAAAGGACCCCGGTGGCGGGATGTATATCGTCATGGAGGGCATCGTCTCTATCATCAAGAATCATGGCGGAACACACGAAAAAAAACTCGTAACTCTTGAACACGGCGATTTCTTCGGTGAGATAGCGCTTCTTGACGAGTCACCCCGAACAGCTACTGCGGTTAGTTTAGGAGATTCCAAGATTCTTGGCTTTTACCGTACTGACCTTTATGAACTCGTCGAGCGGCGTCCGAAGCTTGCAATAAAGATAATCGTCAACTTGGCTCGAGTTGTCAGCGAACGATTACGGCATTCGAATTCCCAGGCTCAGGAACTGCGGGAACAATTGGCAAGTTACGAGGTGAAACAAGGCAAAGACGAATCTTCCGCATGATTCAAAGTTCCACAACCCAGCAATCGGTATTACGATACACCACTCGTCTCATAATCACGCTTGGAATCATAGCAGCGCTATTCTATTTCCTCCCCCGTGTGGAAGATATACTGATTATTTTTCTCATCTCGCTCTTATTTTATTCGCTGTTGGTACCGCTTGTGAACAATTTAGAGAGCAAAGGAATTCCTCGCGCGTTTTCCATAATCATAGTATTTCTAATCGGATTTCTCATTGCCGGAATGGCTCTTAAATTTATTATTCCGCCTATCATAAATGAAGCAAAATCGTTACAGGAAACCATAACTCAACAGGGACCTGAAAAGGTATTCCAAAATATCAGTGATTTTATCGAATCCCGATTTCCAATGCTCGATACTCAGATGATAACTGAAAAACTTGGGAGTTATCTCTCTTCAACACTTTCCAAGGGTGTTAGTGTGGTTCTCGGCTTTGTTTCCGCTTTCACTTATTTATTGGTAATACTTTTCATGACTTTCTTTTTCCTTAAAGACCAACGGATAATAAAGAAAAATCTAATAGGGATGGTTCCGAACAGATTCTTCGAAATGTCCCTCGTAATGGTTTACAGAATTGAAAATCAACTTGGTAGTTATATTCGTGGTGTACTGATAGACGGACTTTTCGTTGCTATTTTAAGTTCTATCGGGCTTTATATGATCGGTCTTCCTTTCTTTTACTTTGTCGGTATAATCGCGGGTCTGACAAATATGATCCCTTATATGGGACCTCTGATAGGAGCAACTGTGGCTATAATAGTTGCGCTTATGAGCAATCCGGAAAGCCTTATGATAATTGCCAAGATAGCCGCCGTCTTCGCAATCGTGCAGTTGGTAGATAACGTATTGATAACTCCGGTAGTAGTGTCAAACGCTGTTGACCTTCACCCGCTCGTAGTTATGTTAGTGGTTCTTATCGGTGGAAGTTTGCTCGGAATAACAGGACTGATATTCGCCATCCCACTAACGAGCATAATCAAGGTTGTCGTAGAAGAATTGGTCAAAGGGCTTAAAAGCTACAGGATCGTCTGATTTCTTAAAACTCTGCTGTCTCCCAGCTGTGTAATCTGTTTTCCGCGAAATAAAGGTAATAATACTTACTCCTTGTGATTAGATATACCCATAGCTCATATTTCTTGGGCGCGTCCGCAGCATAATATTTGTAATCAGGCATCCCCCAGAGTCGAAGAACCTTCCCCTTGTCGGCTCCCGCTATTAATCTGTCCGCTAAGTGTTTTTTGTTCTGTGCTACAATCTCCGAGTGTCTTTTCTTAGACTCGCTGATTTTTTCTTTGGCAATCGCATCTTCAACATAAGCTATCTGGAGATCAGCAGTTTTTCTAAGATTGTCATTATATTTAGCAGCCCTTTCAAAAGAATCCTTAGCGTATATATAGGAGTTTCTATTTAACGCCTCTACTCCCTCTTCAAAAAGAACCCGTGCCATTTTACTATAAACCACGTCAACTTGCGGCTTCAGACTAGGATTCATTTCTATCACCCGAATAAGCAATGCTTCTGCCGCCCGAATGTTATCCGCTTCTAATTTTCGCTCCGCTTTTGTAAGTAGCATTTGCGAAGTGGCTATTCTGACTGCATCTGAAAGACTCGTATCGATAAATTCCGCTTGAAGAAACCATCGTTCAGAATTACCAAAATCCCAATCTGAATGACTATTCAGACCGTTCTCAAAATATTGCAGCGCTATCTCTTCCCTTTTTTCCGATACCCTTTTTTCGAGATTGAAATCCCATGTGTTGAGCTGATCTATTCCGGCGTATAAGAGTAACGCTTCATCTAAGTTGTCATCTTCTTGGGCATCTAAAGCATTTTCGAACATCTCGCCCGGAATGTGTTTGTCGGATTCGATAATTTGTTGCCGAGCTCTCCCGGCATTGGCATGATTCGGGTGAAATTTCAGAAATTTCAGGTACTGTGCTCGGGCATCAATATATTTCCCCTTCTTATAATAGTTCTCCGCTAAATCGCCTGAAGTTTTTCTACCCCCAAACAACATCCCGAGAGTAACTGTTGCCCCAAAATGTGAAAGATCTATCTCATTGATGCCTGAAACATCTTGAGGATCATCGAGCTCTGTAATACGCAGATCGGTGAATTTAAATTCGAATCCTATACCAATTCGTGAAGATGCGTCGCTTGCGAGGAGCAGCTGCATTCCGAGAGCAATTCCAAGCGGATTTGAAGTGCCGCTCAAATATGAAGAACCCTCTCTGCTTCGATATAGATCCGCTTTTGCGTATCCATAGCTTATTTGCCCGTAAAGAAGCAGCCTGCTTCCAATCGTATAGTTTAAAGTTTCGTTCAGATTGAATTCAAACACCCTGGGAGATAACGCAGGCGTTCCTTTAAACTCCGCTGATAATCCCGGATTGGCAGGTAATAATGGGAATTCTAAAGCTGTTATATAATTTATGGAGAATCCTGTCTGTAGATCAAACATATTCTGTTTCCAAAAATACCGGGTGAAATTGAATTTTACGAAATCAAGAGTGTACACCGTAGCCAATCTCGAGCTGCTAATTCCTATTTGTTTTTCCGTTGAGGAGTGATTGAACAGTTCGACACCCGCTTTCAGATCAAATATCGTCATACTTAACGGAGTCATATATTTATATTGCTTAAATCCAGCGAATTGTCCCTCTGCCGATGATGTCTGAAGAACAATAACTGACAGTGTCAGACAGATAATATGTTTGAAATTCATCATAATGTAATAATATATGGACGTATGTTTAATAATATCAACATATAACACAATTATTTCAACTTTTCTCCTAACATCCTTGATTTAATCTAACTAAACAGATATCTTGATTTATCGGGAAGGTGACCTTTAAGAAGGATTGTATTGGAATTACTGATCGGAATAATTTTTTGGATAGTACTCGTAACCGGTATTGTACTGACGCTGTTCGGTATTCCGGGAACCTTCATAATAGCTTCAGCTGCGCTGCTTTACTCTCTGTTCACTGATTTTTCAGGGATCAGTTGGGTATTGATATTTTTGCTCTTCGCAATAGCCATACTACTCGAATTTCTTGAGTTCTCCCTGTCAGGTTATATGGCAAATCGATTCGGCGGTTCAAAACTTTCCATCGTCGGAGCGATTCTTGGCGGTTTGATTGGGGCTATTTGGGGTACGGCTATATTGCCAGTCATTGGTACTCTCATAGGAGCGTTCATAGGCGCTTTCGGCGGAGCATTCATCGGAGAATACTTTATTTCACGTGACCTTGAGAGAGCCTTGCTTGCCGGTATAGGCGCATTCTTAGGCGCTGTTGGAGGTAAAACAATGAAAACTGTCACTGCAGTAGCGATGGTTGTAACTATAGGATTTTACTTCTTTTAAATATGAAACATTCACTCCTATACGCTGTTTCCACCATGGTATTCATTCTTTGTTCCATTGGCGCAGCATCTTCAACGGAACCCGGTAAATTCACATTAGCCCGGCTTCATTATGGTGGCGGTGGTGATTGGTATGCCAATCCGAGCAGCATACCGAATCTCATGAAATATATCGGTGAAAACAGTTCTATAAAAACCGCAAAAAAAGAAGCTCGCGTAAAGATCCTCGATGAAGACCTCTTCCGTTACCCGATACTTTATATGACAGGTCACGGAAATGTAAGTTTTACAAACTCGGAGGCTCTCAGATTACGGCAATATCTTATTTCCGGTGGATTTCTATTTGCCGATGATAATTACGGCATGAATGATTCTTTCCGCCGGCAGATGAAAAAAGTTTTCCCTGATAAAGACCTGGTAGAACTACCTTTTTCACACGGCATATTTGATATTCATTTCCGCTTTCCTAACGGATTACCCAAAATTCATGAGCATGACGGCAAACCTCCGCAGGCGTTCGGAATCTTTCATGAGGGCAGATTGGTCGTATTCTTCACCTATGAAAGTGATTTGGGTGACGGTTGGGAGGACGCATCCGTGCATAATGACCCGTTAGAGAAAAGAAACGCAGCTCTTCAAATGGGAACAAACGTGATTGTTTGGGCTTTAACTAATTAGTGCCATGAGTAAAGAAAGAAAATTACTTAGTCATATAGATCAAGTTCGAAAATTGACAGCAAATTATCATTTGCGAAACTCTATTTTCTTGTTTGCCGCCTCAGTGCTGACATTTACGGTAACAGCAGTGTATCTTGAAGCTGTCTTCTGGTTTGGAAGCGCTGTCAGATGGTTTATCCTGATTGGGTCTATTATTGGTTCAGCTATTTCAATAGCTGTCGCCTTGATAATTCATTATCGCATCAAACGAGGTCAAATGAGCGGAAGTTCTGATGAGGAAATAGCCTCGATAATCGGTGAAAATAACCCTTCCATTAAAGACAAACTGCTCAATGCGATACAGATCGGCGTCGGATCATCTGAATCAAATTTTTCCCAAGAGCTGATAGATAGCTCTATCGAACGCATTGAAAAAGAGATCTCAAACACCGACCTTACGAAACCGGTCGAAAATAAAAACAGAAGTAATCAGAACAAGACTCTTCTGGCAACAGCTCTCATAGCCGCTTCTCTTCTTCTAATTTCACCGATTCAGCTGAAGAACGCTGCTTCAAGATTAGTTCTTCCGAATGAAGATTTCAGACCAACGCTACCCTTCACTGTTGAAGTATCTCCCGGAAACACTGATATCGTTAAGGGTGACACATTGAATTTTTCCGCGTCCGTTTCAGGAAGCCTGATCCCTGCCGAAATGATATTTGAAACAGAAATTCAGGGAATAGTCAGTTCCAATAAAGTAACGACCGATTCTTCCGGAAATTTTAATTTCGTGTATGAATCTATCAAAGCTGATTTCAGCTATCGGTTCAAAGCAAAAGATCCCAAATTTCTTAAATCATGGGTCGGATACGAATCAGATAAATATAGAGTTTCAGTTATTAATCGTCCATCCATCCGACGGTTGAGAATTGAGCTCAAATTTCCGGGATATTCGAAATTAGAGAATAAAATCTTTGAAGGAAATATAGCGGAGATTATCGCTCTGAGGGGAACCAGAGCAACTTTCTCTATCGAATCAAACAAGCTGTTGTCATCCGCTGAAATATCTTTCTCAACCGGTGAAAATATTAATTTAAAAACAGACGGTCGGTCCGCCACGGGTCAATTCTTGATCGATAAAAGCGGTTCCTTTCATATCAGTCTTCATGACACACAAAGGGTAAAAAATATAAATCCTGTTGAATTCGGTTTCATAGCGATGAGAGATGAATTTCCGGTAATATCGCTCATAGAGCAACCTGAAAATTTCGATCTTGACGCCTCTATGGAAATCCCAATGCGATTAAGGATAGACGACGATTTCGGTATTAGTGAAGTAGCTGTTGCATTACGCGTCTTAAGTGAATTCAGCGAAGAGCCTGATTCGGCATTTAAAACTATCAATATTGACCTGCCGCCTATTCGCGCCGGCAGTTTAGAACTTAACCATTATCTCGACCTGGCTCCATTTGAGCTCGCTCCTAACGATGTGATCGAATATTATGGTATGGTATACGACAACGACAGCTATTCGGGTCCTAAACTTTCCCGCAGTCGACTCTATTATGCCCGATTTCCGACTTTAGCCGAACTTTATATGCGAATTGAAGAGGACACACAGATAGCGGATAATTCAACTGAAGAGACCCTCAAGGAGGCGAAGGAGCTTAGGGAGGCTATTGAAGAATTAAGCGAAGAGCTTAAAAAAGACCCCGAACTCGATTGGGCAAAAAAACAGAAAATTGAAGAAACCCTTCGGAAACAGGAAGAGATAGAAAAATCATTAGAATCCATCTCAAAGAAACTTGATGAGATCATTGAAGAAGCGGAGAAGAATCAACTCTTCTCCGAGGAAAGCCTTCAAATGTATCTGGAACTTCAAAACCTTTTTCAGGATTTAGCATCACCCGAATTATTAGAAGCGATGGAAAAGATGAGAGAAGCGATGCTCTCACTTAACGAAGATGATATGGCACAAGCACTTAAAGATTTCAAGCTTTCGCAGGAACAGTTCACCAGGGAACTCGAAAGGACTCTTGAAATATTTCGTCGCGTACAAGCTGAACAGAAGATGGATGAGATCGTCAAACGTATGACAGAACTGGCTGAAGAGCAGAAACAAATTGCCGAAGAGACGGGCAAACTTTCTGAAGAGAATCAAAATGAGTTAAACTCGCTTGCCGAAAGAGAAAAAAGGGCAGCGGATGAACTTGCGAATATTTCAGAAGAAATGAAACAGCTCGAGAATATTACCGAACCATTTTTAGAAATGCCGACAGCTAAAATTTCTGAGTTACGAAATGAAATGGAGACAGGCGACCTGCCGAATTCTCTTCAACAATCTGAACAGTCAATGATGGATTCGGATCTCTCCTCATCAAGAGAACATTCTGAACAGGCAAGCCGCGAGCTATCGGAAATGCTCACTGAACTCGACTCATTAAAACAGGAGATGCGTCGAAAACAACTGCAGGAAGTTTTGGCAGGCTTTCAGAAAGTTATAAGAATAGCCCTACAAATTTCCAAGAATCAGGAAGACCTTAACTTAGAAGGAGAGGGATTAAAAAGTAATAGCCCTAATCTTGCCCAGATAGCAGCAAAACAGGAAGAACAAAGACGTGATTTGAGCAGTATGGTGGAAGATCTTGTGGAACTTTCCAAGAAAACATTCGGAATCAGTCCCGCAATTGCCCGCTCGATAGGAAAGACCTCGGGAGCGATGTCGAAAGCGGTTAAAAACCTATCAGAGAGAAATACGGGGCAGAGCAGAATTGCGCAATCTGAAGCTTTAGGCGGATTAAATCAAACCATCCTTTCTTTACGAGGCGCGATGTCCCAGCTTTCAGCCTCAGGTTCAGGTACCGGATTTGAACAGTATATGCAGCAAATGCAGCAGATGGCTAATGCCCAAGGCGGCATAAACAGCGAGTCACTAAATATGATGCCCGGTATGAAACCCGGAGGTTCGCGCTCGTCACAAAGCATGAGGAATTTAGCAGCAAGACAGGAACAGATTCGACGTTCTCTCGAAAAGATGATGAAAGAAATGGCAGGAAAGAATGATGGTACGGGCAGGTTGGACGGCATAGTCAATGAAATGGATGAGGTGATAAAGGACCTCAATAACAGACGGCTCTCGAGAAAAACCATTCAAAGACAACAGCGAATACTGTCAAGAATGCTCGATTCACAAAAATCAATGAGAGAACGGGAAAAAAGCAAGAAGAGGAAATCCAAAAGTGGAATTGACATTGCGCGCAGCGGTCCGTCAGGACTACCTCAAAACCGGGGTGAAAGAGGCGAACTTCTCAACCGCGAATTGATAAACGCGCTTAGGGAGGGATATTCCATGGATTATCAAAACCTTATAAGAAAGTATTTCGATTCCCTTCGCAGCAATCAGTCAATGAATAATCGATCATCAGGCGCAGAGAGCAATTGACAATTAGAGCCGGTATACTAATTATTTTTATCTTCTCGATGCAAACGCTTGTCTTCGCTCAAATCGGCGGAACTGATATTTTATTCCAACGAGCAAGAGCTTATCATAAAGTGGGCAAAATTGAAGATGCCATCAATATACTTCAAAAGCTGCATGAAGAAAAACCGGAAAACATCGCCTATTTGAATTTGTTGAAAGAGAGCTACAAAGATTTAGGCGAATTCAATCAATTACTTTCCCTCCTGCAAAAGGATTCAGCTCTTCACCCAGATAACTGGCGAATTGAAGCAGAGCTGATTGATACATATTTCAAACTCGAACAGAATGATAATGCCTTCGCAATTATCAACAGATTGTCCAAAGAATATCCTGATAATTACCCCCTTACGCGTACAATCGCTTTGGTATTGAGTAGTAACAGATTATTTGATGAGACTGTCGAGCTTTATGAAGGCGCTCAAAAAAGGATGGAAAAACCGGGACCGTTGACAAGAGACTTAGCGAATTTTCATGCATCCCGCCTCAATTATGCTCAAGCTACCAAGGAGTATATAAAGTTCCTGAATCTTGCTCCTCAAAATTTCGAATATATACGCCGGCAACTCTCCCGATTTAATACCGACAGCAGTACAATAACTGTTGTGCTCGATAATCTCAAAGCAGGATTAAAGAAATCCCCTGACAATGTATCGTTAAGACAACTCGTAGCGGATTACCAATTCCGAACGGGTAAGTACGAGGAAGCGCTCGCCGAGTATATAATCTTAGAAACAAACTCCCAAAGCGACGGACGAATCCTTTTTGAGTTCATCGAAAATCTCAAACTTGAAAAACAATATCAAATCGGCATAAAAGCCTCCCGAAAACTGATGACTCTAAAGCCAAACAGTAGGATATATCCCAAGACATATTTTATGTTAGCTGAGATGAATGAGCTGAACGAAGCAAGTCAGAATGAATTTTATGCCGAGCTGAATCTTACTCTCCAATACAACAACAGTGAGGGAATTAACGAATCACCGGGCATTCCCAAGTCTATTGCGATTTATGATTCGCTCGCAATCACATACCAAAACAGTCTGATCGCTTCCAAGGCATTATTCAGAATGGGAGAGATCTATTTCACGAGACTCCAAAATTTAGATGAAGCCGAAAAGGCGTTTAAGAATTCGATGCTTTCTCAGCGTGGAAAACAAATTATCGAACCCATTCTTGCAAGATTAGCCGACATCGACTTAGAACGGGGTGATCTTGCTTCAGCGAAAGATACTTATCTGAAGCTTGCCGAGACAACTAAAAGAAAAGAATTTCGTTTAAAAAGTAAATTTATTGTTAGTGAAATTGAATACTTTTCCGGCGAATTTGACAGCTCGCTCTATCATTTGAATGACCTTATCTTTGAAGCTGATTTTAAAGATCCTATCATGAACGATGCTTTAGAGCTAAGCATTCTATTGGAAATTGTTAAGAGCGATAACACCGCAAACTCTCAGGAAGCATTAAAACTTTATTCAAAAGCAGACCTATTATCCCGCCAAAGAAAATATTCGGAAGCCCAGGCACTGTATCAAAATCTTTACGAAGAATACCCTGATACTCCTTTATCGGACGATGCTTTCTTTCTTGCGGGAAAACTATCAGCTACAATGGGTAGATTCGAGGAATCGGTCGAAAGGTTAGATCTATTCCTGATCAGTTATCCCGAATCAGACCTTGCCGATGAAGTCCTGCTTTCTGCCGGCGAGATTAGCGAAATTGCTCTTAAAGAGACTGAAAGCGCAATATTCTATTACGAGAGGTTGTTAATAGATTATCCAAGAAGTATATATGCGGACAGTGCGAGAAAACGATTACGGAATTTAGCAAAAACAGAAAAAGTAAACTAAATTGAAACTACTACTTACACTTATATTTTTTATATTACAATTATCGCCGCTTTTCGGGCAAAAACTGCTGATACCTATGGATATATCTCAAAAAAACCATTTAAAAGCCTATGGTTTAACCTTCTGGGCGTTGGAAGCTGATATGGAAATAGAATGGCTTTTGAATTATCAAGGCGGATCCTTTTTAATGGATTATTCGGACAAGCTAGCCCGTGAGTGCAGGATTCGGGGCGTTAATTATCAGTCGCCCGATGCCGGTACGATTTTGAATATATACACTGAGATCGAAGCGAATAACATGGAAATCATACTCCTTGAAAAAGCGCCGAAGATCGCCGTTTATACTCCACCAAATAAACAACCGTGGGATGACGCAGTTACTTTAGCGCTTGAGTATGCTGAGATACCATACGATAAGCTATGGGATCGGGAAGTTCTTAAGGGTGACCTTTCCAAATATGATTGGCTTCATTTGCATCATGAGGATTTTACAGGTCAATACGGAAAATTTTACGCCTCTTACCACAGCGCATCATGGTATATCAGGCAACAGCTGCAATACGAAGAAATGGCGGCTGAATTGGGATATCAAAGCGTTTCCGAAGAAAAGAAATCAGTGGCGAGAACGATCAAGGATTATATTCGAAATGGCGGTTTTTTATTCGCCATGTGTTCCGCAACTGACAGCTACGATATAGCATTAGCTGCTGAGGGTGTTGATATTGCTGATGTTCCTTTCGATATGACGGGTCTGTCGCCCGACCTCAACAGTAAACTTGACTATAGCAAAACTCTTGTTTTTAAGGATTTCACCCTTGTTACCAATCCGTTAGTATATGAATTTTCCGATATTGACGCTGTTCCCGGCAGCGGGGCAGCTCCAAGACCGATAGAAACCGACTACTTCTCTCTTTTTGAATTCTCCGCCAAACATGACCCCGTTCCCACTATGCTGACTCAGAATCATGTTGGTGTCATTAAGGGATTTATGGGACAGACCACATCTTTTCGCAAACATCTGATAAAAGACCATATTGTAATTATGGGAGAAGTCGAATCAGCAAATGAAGTAAAATATCTTCATGGAAACTTCGGAAGAGGCACATTCACTTTTCTCGGCGGACATGATCCTGAGGATCCCCGTCACCATGTCAACGACCCGCCTACTAATCTCGAGCTACATCCTAATTCACCCGGCTATAGGTTGATATTGAACAACATTTTATTCCCAGCCGCAAGGAAGAAACCACAAAAAACATGAGGTGTCGATGTCATCACAATTTTCTGTAAGCACAAATTCATCAACAGAGATGGTCAACATAACAAGCCAAGTCCAGAACGAACTTAAACGTGCTGAAATCAAATCAGGGATCTGCACTGTTTACGTTCCGCATACAACTGCGGGAATTACCATAAATGAAGGCGCGGATCCTGCCGTAGCAAGAGATATGGTGATGGAGCTGAATAAGATAGTTCCGCTTCAAGATGAATATGCCCATGCAGAAGGAAATTCAGCGGCGCATATCAAAACATCACTCTTCGGGTCGTCGGTACAGATTCCCGTGGAAGAGGGTCGTCTCAGTCTTGGAACCTGGCAATCGGTGTTTCTTTGTGAATTTGACGGACCTCGGAACAGACGGGTGATAGTGCAAGTGATTGGGAAGTAATTGCTTATTTATAGCCTGAGCAGACTCTGACGACTACGAACTCAGTAAATCTTAATCAACTTTCTTGATGAGCCAGCGGGCGGTTCCGCGATCAGATTTCACTACTACCTCATCACCCTGTGACTTGCCCAAAATGGCTTTTCCTACAGGAGATTTAGTGGATATTTCTACAACATCGTCCTTGAACAACGGCATGGAGACCACCTCGCCTTCCAAAAGTACTCCTGAATCCAAATTTTCGATAGTAATCGTAGAACCTACGAAAACCTTACCCTTAGGTCTGTCTTTTGGGTCGTATACTTCAGCATTGGCGAGTTTACTCTCCATATCCTGAATTTTTGTCATAAGCATAGATAACCTCTCGCGAGCAGCATGATATTCCGCATTCTCGCTTAAGTCACCCTGTGCTCTTGCTGTTGATATTTCATTTTGGACTTCTGATTTCACAGGTCCTTTCATATTTTTCAGTTCCGCCATAAGTTCATCATATTCTTCCTGCTTGAAGAAATATTTTTCGCTCATATCTTCCCCTTAATTTTACTGCTTTCCCAAATTTTATCCATTTCCTCTAAAGATAATTCCATTATATTGCGTCCATTCTCCTTAGCCGCTTTTTCGATACTCTTGAATCGAGTTTCAAACTTTTTTATTGTCCTGCGAAGCGCATCTTCCGGATTCACACCCATAAACCGGGATAAGTTTACAGCGCTGAAAATAAGATCTCCAATCTCCTCCTCGAGCTCATTTTCATTTCCATCGTCAGATGCCTTTCGAACTTCCTCAATCTCCTCATCTATCTTTGCCCATATATCCTCTACGTTATCCCAATCAAATCCCGTTGTAGCGGCTTTTTCCTGCAATCTGAATGCTCTTTGCAAACCGGACAAACTTGTTGGTACACCATCAATACGAGAATCTCTCCCCTCTTTTTGCTTCAATTCTTCCCAATCCATTTTTATCTTCTCAATATCCTTCTCTCTGTTTTCGCCAAAAACATGGGGATGTCGTCTCAGTAATTTTTCATTTATTCCGGCTAATATATCATTAATATCAAAGTTTCCCTTTTCTTCCCCTAATCTTGCGTGGAATACCACATGCAGCAGGAGATCACCAAGTTCTTCTTTCAATGAGTTCATATCCATGCTATCAATCGCCTCAACGGCTTCATAAGCTTCTTCTATCAAATATTGCCGAAGTGACTCATGGGTCTGCTCCTTGTCCCATTCACAGCCGTTTTCTGAACGTAGAGCTTGCATAATCTCTATCAGTCTATCGAATTCTGCGGTATAACTCTTTTGCGCTGATTCTTCTATGGAAAATCTCCTCTCCTGAAATAAATAAAAGGATGTCCTTGCTGACTTTGCAAAATTCTATTCAGCACTCATCCTTCTTAAATATATTTTACCATACATCAAAACACAACTACGAATTAATTTTTCCCAAAACCGAAAACTTGATTGTCTGAGCGATATACAATAACTTTGCAGCCTATATTCACAGTGGAGACATCATGCTCAATGACAAGTTAAAAGTAATATTTTATTCATTATTACTCTCAATCTTAATTGTTTCTAATATCAGCGCTGAAGAAAATGATATATTGCGGTTAATATTCGGCGAAATATTTTATAACTCGGAAGCGTATAGTAATCTCCGTGAACTATCCGATGATATCGGCGGACGAGTTTCCGGCACCGAAGCGGGTTATAGAGCAGAGCGTTGGGCGCTTCAAAAATTCAGGTCTTACGGTTTACAGAACCCACACTTTGAACGATTTGAAATGCCGGGTTGGAAACGAGGCTCTCTCACGGTAGAGGTAGCGACTCCGGAGAAGAAAATACTTTCTGCGGTTGCCCTGGCTAACACTCCATCAAAAGCGAAAATAACCGATAAAATAATCGACGCGGGGTTTGGTCATCCCGATGAATTCGCTGAATTAGGTGATATGATAAAAGGTAAGATAGTCCTCGTAGAGGTCGGCACACTCCCCGGAAAAAGATCAGTTCACAGGACAGAGAAGGTTGAACTTGCCACTCAGTACGGAGCAACCGGATTTGTACTCATCACTGATGCTCCGGGCAATCTCCCGAGAACAGGAACGTGTAAAATTGGCGGATATGCTGATATCCCGGCTATCAGCGTCTCATCAGAACACGGAACATGGCTCAGAAGATACTTAAAAGATCATCCTGATGTAGAAATGAAGATCAACATGAAAAATAAAACGGGAAAGACCTATGCGAATAATATCGTAGCGGAGATCATCGGGACGGAAAAACCTGATGAAGTTGTGATAGTAGGCGCTCATCTCGATTCTTGGGAACTTGGACAGGGAACCATCGACAACGGCGTAGGTTCCGTATCGCTGCTTGAAACTGCAAGAGTATTGTCATTGTTAGACGCGAAACCGAAACGGACTATACGATTTATACTTTTCATGGGAGAAGAATTCGGTCTTTACGGTTCTAAGGCATATGTAAAAGAGCATTCATCCGAACTTGAAAATATAGTTATGATGCTTAATATGGACATGGTAGGTGATCCATATAGTTTTAACTCTTACGGTCATGAAGAAGCTCTCCCGTTTCTAAAGGAACTGGCTACTGACCTTCAGGGCTTCGGAATTTCTGCGGACAAAGTAACAAACAAAGCCGGTCTTCACAGCGATCACCAATCTTTTACGCTCGCGGGGGTTCCTGCTATGAGTATGAGAACAACCTTAGATGAAAGCATGTGGCGATACTATCACAGCGCGGGGGACACATTCGACAAAGCATCAGAAACTTACCTGAACAACGCTGCCAGCGTAGCTGCCACCACCCTTCTTAGAATCGCCAATGCTACGGAAAGAGTAGGCAGATTTTATTCAGATGATGAAATAAGAGATATGCTGATAGAACACGAATTAAAGGAACCTCTTTCGCTCACCGGATATTGGAGATGGAAAGATTAGGAATCTTCAACATCTGTGATCTTATCTTTAGTGTCGATTTTTACTCTTATGATCCTGTTTGAATGAACCTCTAATACCTTAAACACTACTCCACTGTGACTGATTTTCTGCCCCTTCTCCGGAATTTCACCAAATTGATGGAACAGAAACCCTCCAAGCGAATCATATCCTTCTTCTTTTGGAAAACTGATTCCTAATTCATCCTCCGCGTCGTCAAGATCCCATTTCGCATCAGCATCAAGCAAATTTTCCGATATCCTCTTAAATATAGGTTCCTCGTCATCATGTTCATCCTGAATCTCTCCGACGATCTCTTCAAGAATGTCCTCCAATGTCACAAGTCCCGATAACCCTCCGTATTCATCAACTACCAACGCAAGTTTTCTTCTTTTATCCTGAAATTCACGCAATAATTCATCTATCATTTTTGTTTCAGGAACATAAAATACCGGTTTAATGACAGCTGATAAACTTCCCTCACTGTCCTTTTTTTCAATAAACGGAAGCAGATCCCTGGAGTACAGGATACCTACGATATCATCCACACTCTCTCTGTAGACCGGGATGCGTGAAAATTTGCTTTTCCTTACCACTTTAATCGCCTCATTTAAGCTCGACTCTATCGATAACATTATTACATCTGTCCGAGGCACCATTATCTCACGAACCTTGGTATCACTCAGTTCAAAGATCCCATGTAACATTTTATGCTCTTCTTTTTCCAACGTTCCTTTCTCTTCCCCCACATCAACCAGTGTTCTTATCTCATTTTCATCAAGGTTTACCATCTTTTTTTCAACACCCATTGCTTTTAAAACAAAATCAGTGAATCCGTATATTATCTTTGCTATAGGCTGAAGGATCAGATGAACAAACGACAGAGGTAAGGCGAAAAATTTCGCGATTTTTTCCGCTCGCCTCACTGCGGCTAATTTCGGCGTAACTTCAGAGATGATAAGAACAGCTATAGTTATAATAATTATTTCCGCAATAATTACAATATTTTTCTCAATTCCATAATATTGTGCAACGTCAAGAGCCATCAGAGCAGCAAGACTCGCAATCGCCACATTTACGATTGTATTGCCCGTTAAAATCGTAATCAACAATTTTCGGGGTTCTCGTAACAGATTTAATAATCTTTTTGTTCCTTTACCATTTTCCTCGGCAAGCTCTTTAATTCGGGATGCCTTTAAAGAAAAATATGCGGTTTCACTACTCGAAAAAAATGCTGAAATGAGCATCAGAATCAACAGAGAGATTAGTTTATACAGAAAAAGTTCGTTAAGAAATTCTAAATCCATATCACTGGGGTTTCGTCATCAAGGAATCTTCGATTAAATCAAGGTAGAAATCTTCTTTCTTTTTCATCTCTTCCCTCGATTCAGAAGTCGAATCCTCATATCCGGCAAGGTGAAGTACGCCGTGAATTACAACACGAATTATTTCATTTGAGTGGCTGTTATTATATGTTTTTGAATTCCGTTCCGTTGTCTGCAAACTTACATAAATTTCGCCTTCTATAGGCTCCGAATTTTCATGAAGAGGAAAAGTCACTACATCCGTAGCGTAATCATGCCCGAGATATTTTTTGTTTACTTCTTTAATTTCATCATCGGAAACGAGTAAAACAGAGACGGATGTGTAATCCTTATCTTCCCCGTCTAAAACGGAAGACATTACTGATATCACGGTTTCGGAACTTACTACTTCACTCTCATTCCCGGTTAAGTTAAGTTTTTTGCTCATTAATTTGCTTCTTATTTTCGTTTTCTTCCCCCTCAGGTTGCTCCTCTTCGGTATCTTTTGCCTGCTTTTCAGATTTATTTTCTTCCGTATCATCCGGATATTCAACTCTTACATGATACATTCCGATCAAAATGGGTAGGATCGCTTCTTTGATCTTGCCAATTTCGGCTAATGTAAGGTCGCATTCATTAAGTTGACCATCGTCGAGTCTTGTTTTGATGACAGTGTCGACCATATCGCTGATCCTGTTCAATGTTTTTTCTTTTATGGACCGTGTAGCCGCTTCGATCCCTTCGCATATCATCACTATCCCTGCTTCCTTTGAAATCGGAAGCGGACCCGGATAACGAAAATCCATCTCATTTACATTTGGTTCATCACCTG
Source organism: Fidelibacterota bacterium (assembly GCA_022563775.1). Next base: position 39,676 of record JADFMS010000001.1, read on the forward strand.
CTTGGTCAATAGCTTTTTTATAGAAATACTCCATTCTCATCGTACCATGGTGCGACGTTATAAAATCGATTATCGCTTCGGGAACCTTATGTTTTTTCGCAAGCTCAATCCCGTCCCTGACGTGCGAAACAAGTATAAGAGCGCTAAGATTGGGTCTCAGCATTTCATGCCTGTTTTCAGCCCCCATCTGATTTTCCACAAAATATTCGGGTTTATTCATCTTTCCAATATCGTGATAATATGAGCCTACTCTTGCAAGTAGAGAATTAGCTCCGATGGCATCCGCCGCTTCCTCCGCGAGGTTTCCCGATAAAACGCTATGATGATACGTTCCCGGCGCTTTAACAGCTAACTGTTTCAGCAACGGTCTATTGAGGTCTGACTGCTCAAGCAAGGTCAGATCCGTCGTAATTCCGAATGCGATTTCCAAAAATCCTATTATCCCATAAACTAAAATCGGTGACAAAAGCGCATTGCCGATCGCAAAACCGTAACTCTCTAAGATAGTTTCCACCGTGGAGAATTTTAGCAGTTCCACAGCCGTTATTGCTATTATATAAGCAGCGGCTACGAAGATAAATGACCAGAATAATTGGCTTCTTGTTCTAAGCCGGGTGACAGTGAATATGGATGCAGTTCCTGCGAATGTCGACACAATAACGAAATCAAGCTTATTACCGAGAACGACACCGATGAGAAGCGCCAAGGTAACAGTGCCGATGAAGGCAATACGAGCATCCACTAATATCGTCAGCACCATAGATGCTATCACTATCGGAATGAGATATTCTGATAATCCCAACCTGTAGATAACCAACGATGAAAATGCAAGTACCGAGAGGAAGATAAATCCTATCAGTAATACCATCCTGCTATCTTTATATATTTGGGGACGATACGCCACGATAAATGCGCTGAAGAAAAACAATATTATAGATACCAATAGGATGCGACCTATTTGCGGAAGATATGTGACTATCCCGCCTTCAGCGGTTCCTCTTCGAGCTTTTTCCGAAAACAGAGATTCAAGTTTCTGTTGAATATTCGGAGTGACACGCTCGTTTCTGTCCACTATTCGTTCGTTTGCTCTCACGATATCTCGACTGATCGGAACTTTGGCTATCACATCTTTAATACGGGCTTCAGTTGTTTGTTTATTATAAATGATATTAGCTTTGTTGAATCTCTTTAATATGTCGATGCCTATTTCAACTTCGTCCCCCGTTTCAATTCCTAAACTTGCTTTTAATCGAATCTCAGACTGAAGATGAGCGTCATCTAAACTCATATAATAGCCCTTGTCACCCAATAATTCCTCACCGTTTTCTAAAACGGCTATTTTTTGTTTCCTGATCTCTTTAAGCGGAATATCCAATATGCCTTCGTTAAACAGATCGCGGGCGATTCGTTCCAAATTCGCTTTGAACATCTCTAATGCATCTATTCCGCCGATCAGCCGGCTATCTGTATCCATAAGAAATCGCCATTTCGGACGTGACAAATTAAAATTATAATCTCTTTGCACAAGATCTACCGAATTAATGAGATTGAGCGAATCTTCTCTTAATTCCGCGAGAAACGCCGAATCAATTTCAGTTGCTCTCAGCACTTTTGTCGTTAGGTTTGTTCCGTAAGTAGCCTTCGCTACGCGAACATTTCGGAGTATGTCAAAGAATTTATTCATCTCGTCAAGCTGAGACAGCATAATGTCGTCTCTTCTCTCGAATAACGGGTATATTTGCTCCAAAGCCTTTTGTCTATCTTTCTCGAGTTCAGTTTTCATCTTTAATATCGGGAAATCGAAAGGAGCTATTATCTCGTCAGTGGTTATTTGACCTACTTCATAAGCATACTCAAGTGACTTCTCTCTCGGGAAAAAGAAAAGGCTGGAGATCAATAGAACTATTACAGTCCCATACCTGATTGCCAAATCAGTTCTGTTTGATGATTTATTTGCCATGCTGTTTGAAACCTAAGGCTTGAATGAACTTAATTGACTAAAGTTCCTTTAATATTTCCCGCGCGATGATCACTCTCTGAATTTCTGAGGTCCCTTCCCCGATTTCACATACTTTGGCGTCCCTGTAAAACCGTTCGACCGGAAAATCCTTCAGATATCCATACCCGCCGTGAACTTGAATCGCTTCTCCAGCAGCCCACATCGCCAACTCGGAAGAAAATAACTTTGCCATGGCAGATACTTTAATAATATTCTTACCCTCGTCACGCATCCTTGCGGCATTAAATACAAGGAGTTTGGCGGCTTCTATCCTCGTCGCCATATCAGCCAGTTTAAAGCTGATCCCCTGAAACTCGTAGATATTCTTACCAAACGCTTTTCGCTCGTTAGCATACTTCATCGAGAGTTCATATACACCTTCCGCCAATCCAAGACTCAGCGCCGCAATTGATATCCTACCGGCATCCAAAATTTGCATAAATTGCTTGAACCCTTCTCCTATATTTCCGAGAATACTATCTGACCTTACCCTCATATTTTCGAAGGTCATAGCCCTTGTGTCCGAGCCTCTCCACCCCATCTTTTTTTCAGGAGGTCCAATGATCAAACCAGGCGTATCCTTCTCGACAATAAAATTCGTAAGTTCATTCTTACCATTTTTTTGCCCTGTTGAAGCAAGTATCACAAAAGTTTCCGCAAAGCCCGCATTGGTGATGAAATTCTTTGATCCGTTGATGATATAATCATCCCCATCCTTCAGAGCAGCGGTTCGGGCTGCAGAAGCATCGCTTCCTGCATTCGGTTCGGTCAATCCGAATGATGCCAATTTCCCTCCGCTTGTAAGAGGCGGGAGATACTTTTTCTTCTGCTCTTCGTTTCCAAAATAATATATCGGTGCTACACCGAGTGAGATGTGAGCAGCAAGTGTAATTGATGTCGAAACACAGACCTTCGCCAATTCGTGAACGGCTATTATGTAGGATATATAATCCATCCCTGAACCGCCATATTCAGGAGAAAATGGTATTCCCAACAGCCCGAGATCATTCATTTTTTTCACTGTTTCTACTGGAAACCGTTCATTTTCATCTATCTCACTCGCAATCGGAGCGACTTCGTTGATAGCGAAATCCCTGACCGTATCCCTCAAAAGCTTATGATCGTCCGTAAAAAAATCCATAGTCTAACTTTATTTAGTTATACCTTTAAATTGAAATATATACAATATACCTGCTCTAATCAAGAAATCAGATGGTTCTAATATCCCTTATAAACGGGCTTTCTTTTTTCCGAAAACGCTTGCAGCCCCTCAAGTCTGTCTTTTGTAGAAATAGTTTTTAGATACTCAGCCCATTCAATTTCAAGAGATTCCTCAAATGGGAGGTCAAAACCTTCTCTTATAGCCTTTTTCGCTGCCTGAACGCCTACAGGTCCGTTTTTAGCTATTTTATGTGCTATCTCCTTAGCCTTATCCAATAATTGCTCTTCAGGCACAGCGTCGCTGATCAATCCCGCTCTTAGAGCTTCTTCGGTGCTTATATCCCTTCCGGTGCTGATCCAATCAAGAGCGATTCCAATCCCGACTATTCGAGAAAGCCGTTGTGTCCCGCCTGCGCCCGGCATAATTGCCAATAAGACTTCCTTTAACCCCATTCGAGAATCCAACGAGGCTATTCTTATGTCTGCGGCAAGGGCAAGTTCGAGTCCCCCACCCAATGCGGAACCGTTAATGGCAGCGATCACCGGAACCTTTAGCGCCCAAATTGATTCCACCGCCTTTCGAATTGACTTCACTTTATCAGCCACTTCCGACTCAGCAACAGATAACCGCTCTTTTAAATCCGCGCCGGCGCAAAAATGTTTTCCTTCACTACGCAAAATAACTACTCGAACTTTTCTTTTCTCAATTTGTGATTCGATCTGCCCTGCGGCATCCACCAGTTCAATAACCATTTCAGAATTCAAAGCATTTACAGGAGGATTGTCGAGAACTATCTCCGAAATAAAAGTTTTTTCATCTATATCAACTCTGACTTTACTCATAGGTCTTTAACCGCATCTTCTCCCTCAGGATTTGGAATTACATATCGCACCTTAACAACCCCGCCGCTCTGCTCTTCTGAGGAAAGATATTTCACATGTTTTCGCTTTAGAACAGAATGCGTGATCTTAACACCGCTTTCAATAACACTGCCGAAGATATAAGTGACTCCCCGTAGAAGTACATCATTTCCTATATTTACAGGATATTCATCACTGCCGGTTATCCATACCCGTGATTCTATAAGACAACCGGTACCTATATTTACTCGCCCTTTCAGTTCATTTCCGTTCAGCACGGTTGTCCCGTCACCTATCTTTATGACCTGTCCGGGATAGCTGCTCATTACCACGCGTTCAGAAATGTGCGCATTCGTACCCAGATGAACCTCTCCTGTCAGATGGCAATTATCACAAATTTCAACTCCCGCCGACAGATGAACCTCCGGTCCCAGATAGACACCTTTGTGAATAAGTATGTCACCCGAATTTTCCGATCTGTCGAGATCGAGAATCTGTTCAACGACTTCATCGGCAATAAAAAAATCATACTGATCCTCAATTGTGATAACATCCTTTAGCTTTTCATAAATCCGTTCTCGGGCTATGGCTTCCATCTCCCGTAGCGTGCTTTTAACATTGAATCCCTCTACCAACCTGCTGTCAGTGGCTTTAGCGGCACGAACTATCATTTTATTTTCATTAAATATCTTTATCAGATCGGTGACGTAAAGCTCTCCCTGCACGTTATCGGTAGTGATCGTTCCAAGGTGCTTGTTCAATACCTTCGCCTTGAAGCCGTACACTCCCGTATTGAACTCCGAAATATTGATCAGTTCCTCTTTAGTGAGTTGAAATTTCTTACCCTTATGAATTATCTTATAAGGTTCATCAGAGCTCATTGCTAAAATATCCTTATGCTCAATAATTTCAACAACTTCGCCCTCAAGTGAACCCGCACTGCTGCCGTCTGAGACTGTTTTCGGTACTCTAATTATTCTTCCATACTGATTATTTTCAGGATTCCCGGCATACTGACCGGTTAGGACGGTCATGTCCGCGTTGGAATTTTGAAAAGAATTTTTGAATTCGCTTATCGTATCGCCATCAATAAGACCCATATCACCCGGCACGACAAAGACATCAAAATCAACTCCTGACAGTTCCAAATTATTCATGGCGATACGCACAGCGTCTCCGGTCCCGTTACGTTCTTCCTGAAAAACAAATTTCAAATTTTCTTTTTTACCAACACTACGCGCCACTTCTTCGGCTTTTACACCAACAACAATCAGTTGAGGTGATTTACCAAGCCCCCCTTCAAGAGCGGAACGAACCCGCAAAACAGTCGGGACACCCCATATCTCATGGAGCATCTTAGACTTCTCGGATTTGATCCGTTTCCCGTGCCCCGCGGCAAGAATTATACCTACTGTGCCGTTCGACAGATTGAGCGGCGAACTTAACTCTTCAAGAAGTGAGAGTGTTTCCTCTTTTCCCAATAAATCCCTTATATCAGTGTCTGATTAACTATTATCGGCTTTTAAAATAACCTGAAATAGTAAATTCAGCAAGAGGAAAGTGAGCCAATAAATTAGGTAACAATTACCTCATTAAAGAATTATGCCGGTGTTAGGAAGTTCAAAATGGATAGATTCCGTTAAAATTTCTATATCTCGGGTCGATTTTCATCCTGCGACAACTCAAAGTCGTCAGGAACTTCGACAGACATCAACAATAATCCCTGTCCGTGTGTTTTCCCCTGAGCGTCGTTCTTTAGAGACTGCGAACCGCCGCCGCCGAGAGAATCATGTAGAATAAAATTCAGGGCGAGCAGATTCGGCAGTTCGTACCGATCAACTTTTCCTTTGACGACAGTGCCGAAATGCTCTTTAACCGCCTCTGAAGTTACTCTGTTTTTGATGATCTCATAAGCTTCCGGACTTTTAGCTATCAGCCCGATATTACTGGAATCTCCCTTATCGCCGGAGCGAGAGTGAGCAATTTCAAACAGTTTCACTATTTTCATTTCTAAATGGTCTCTACGCGAACTTCATGCTTTACCAAATCCTTGTCGATCAGCGCAGGCCAGTAAGCGTAAATGTTTTGCGGACGCGGTCTGCCCCCCGCAAATCCTGTAATACCGGGTGGTCCGTTAGTAATCAGAGGCGCTAATTCCTTCCCGAATCGCTCAACTGCTGCCTTATCACTGTCACGCACTCCGAGTCGAAGCACAATCTCATTGACCTGTTCCGGCATCGGGTTAATATCGCCGTGACTTGAATTCAATCCGAGAAATTCCGTGCTTGTCTCCTCAAACTTACAACCGGCTTCATCTAATCGTTCCCATATGATCTCAGCGCATTTTTTCGCTTTTGCCACGGCGAACGGTCCCGAAATCGTCAAGCTTCCTGAAGCCTTATACCCCACAAAATGATTTATCGATACTTTATAGCTGTCCGTTGCGGCACCACCCTTGACCCCGCTTATACGAACTCTGTCCGCTCCCTCCTCTTCCAATTTTATGCTCGTAAAATCCACAACACAATCAGGTGTTATATAGTTGGTCGGCTCCCCCATTTCGTACAGCAGTTGCTCGCTTACAGATTGTTTATTTATCAGCCCGCCTGTCCCTTCATGTTTTGTAAGCACAAATGAGCCGTCCTTGTATGCCTCGACTATCGGATATCCTATATTTGCATAATCGGGTACATCCCACCAGCGCGTGTAATTTCCACCGGTACTTTGCGCTCCACATTCCAAGATATGACCGGCGACCGTACCCGCGGCGAGCAGGTCATAGTCAGTCGCCTTCCAGCCGAATTCATGCATCATGGGCGCGAGCGCCAATCCGGTGTCAGTTACTCTGCCCGCAATGACGATATCGGCTCCCAGGTCGAGCGCTTCCGCCATTGAGGCGGCGCCGAAATATACATTGGCGGAAACAATTTCTTTTCGTATTTCCGACAGCGGCTTCCCCGATTCCATATTAGCCAGCTCCGCTCCGTTCCCCAAGAGTTCATCTAACCGTTCAAGCAGATCGTCACCGCTCACAATGCCTATTTTGACAGCGCTTAGCCCAAGCTCTTTCGCAGTCTCTCTCAATGCTTCAAAGCACGAATCAAGGTTTACGCCACCGGCATTTGTAACGACCTTTATCCCTTTTTCAATCAGTTCAGGAAAAATTTCCCGCATAACATTCACGAAATCTGTAGCGTAACCCGCTTTAGGATTTTTGCTTTTCTGCCGCTGCATGATAGACATGGTAACTTCCGCGAGATAATCCAATGTCAGATAATCTATCGGCCCTCCACTCACAAGCCGTGCGGGAGCGTCCACGGAGTCACCCCAAAAGCCTTGACCGTTCGCAATCCTGATCGGCTCAGGTCTCATATCCTCATTATCCCCGTGACGTATTCGGGCATATCGGGATTATTTTCGGCAACTTCGAGTCCTTGAATCAAAATGTTTCTCGTATCCCTTGGATCGACCACCGCATCCAACATCATACGAGCGGCAACGTAGTAAGGAGACATCTCTTTATCGTATTTCTTCTTTATCTTTTCGTAGAATTCCTTTTTTTCCGCATCGCTCAAGTTTTTCTTTGTAAGAAGAACCGTATTTGCCGCAATGCCACCGTCCATGACAGCGAGACGGGTGGTGGGCCATCCGATTATCAATCGTGGATCATATGCCTTCCCACACATGGCATAGTTTCCGGCACCGAACGAATTTCGCAGTATTACCGTAAATTTCGGAACGACCGAATTTGCTTGCGCGTTCACGAATTTTGCTCCGTCTTTAATTATTCCCTCATTTTCCGCCTTCGTTCCTACCATAAACCCCGTCACGTCGTGCAAAAATATAAGCGGGATCTTTCTCTCATTACACAGCATAATAAAACTTGTCGCTTTATTTGCGGAATCAGAAAATATTACGTTTCCCATCTGAATTTGCGGCGGTTGAGATTTTCCGGTGTGATCCGGGGGCATCTCTTTTTTTACAGGCTTCCCTTGATTGGCGACAATTCCTACCGAAAATCCTCCTAACCGGGCAAAACATGTAACGATCGTTTTACCGTATTGGGCTTTATACTCTTCGATTTTGCTTTCGTCTACGATCCTTGCTATGATATCCCTGACATCATACTTATCCCCTAAAGCCTGCGGAAGAATTCCAAGCAGCTCTTCCGGGTCTAAAGAGGGGTCTTTAGATTCGATCCTATCAAGTCCCAATTTCTGTTTGGAGCCTATAAGGGCCATCTGCTCTCTGATCCATTCAAATGCTTCATCTTCCGTATCAAATTGATAATCCGCAACACCACTGACAGCGTTATGCATTTCCGCTCCGCCAAGAGATTCACTGTCGTTATCCTGTCCCAAGGCAGCTTTTACGAGAAAGGGACCGGCAAGGAACATGCTCGCATTGTTGGTGATCATAGCCATCTCGCTGGACATTGCGGGAAGATATGCTCCGCCCGCTACACAATATCCGAATACACATGAAATCTGCGGAATGCCCATAGCCGCAATTTTGGCGTTGTTTCTGAATATTCTGCCGAAATGTTCTTTATCAGGGAAAATTTCCGCCTGATACTCAAGATTCACACCGGCGGAATCTACCATATAAATAATCGGCAGATGGTTTTCCATTGCTATCTCTTGCGCGCGAAGATTTTTTTTGCAACTGATTTCAACCCATGCGCCCGATTTAACGAGTGGATCATTTGCCACCACCACACATTTTTTACCCGAAATTTCTCCGATTACAGTCACCACCCCTCCGGATTTATATCCACCTTTGATCTCTTCGTACATCCCATCGGCAGCAAATAATCCTATTTCCGTAACCGGAGCATCTTTATCAAGAACCTTAGATATTTTCACTCTTACCGGGTACTTGCCTTTTTTCAGCAGACGTTCTTCACGGGAAGGGTCATGACTTTTTGTGCTCTCAGACTTAGCTTTAAGTTCGGCAAGCAATTTTTCCATATGAGTTTTTCTTTTTTTAAACTCATTTGATTTCGGGTCGATAGTTGTATTATACTTTTTCATCGTCAATTGTAATATTAAGAAATTTCTATCTTATATCCTTGAGTATAATTTGGATATATTTATTCCCTTTCCAAATATTCTCCTCCAATGCATAGGCAATATCTATTCCGTCTTCGGGAGGATTTAGAACGTTCGTCAGATATTCAGCCATATTAAACCCAATAGCATCAATCGTTCTGTTCGTTTGTTCAAATTTCAGTTTCAGGTGATTTTCTCCTACTATGATTGCATCACTTGCCGGGATAGCTCCTTTTGAAACGAACACAGGTCGATCATTTTCAGGTCCATAAGGTTCAAGACGATCGATAATTTTTAACAGTTTTTTGTCTATTTCATCGAAATTCAGTATAGCTTCCACCTTTATTTTTTTGGTCATAAGATCAGCCGTCAATCTTGAAGAGACTGCGTCATCAAATTTGTCAACAAAATCTTGTAGATTCGATCGCTTTATGGTGAGACCACCGGCTTGCTCATGACCTCCAAACCCTATGAGTAGATCGGAACATTCCTTTAGCACGGCATGCAAATTGAACTCAGGTATACTCCTTCCGGATCCCTTTCCAATATCACCGTTAAACGAGATCATCACCGTCGGTCTATAATATTTCTCTGTTAGGCGTGAAGCAACGATTCCTATCACTCCCTGATGCCAGTCATCGGCATACAGTACCACGCCACAAGGTTGATCGGGGTCATATCTTGCAAGCATTTGTTGCTCCGCTTCCAAAAACGTTTTTTTGTCGACTGAACGTCTTTCCATGTTCATCCGGTCAAATTTACTTGCTAACTGTTTTGCTCTTTCAGCATCATTAGTAGTAAAAAGTTCGACAGCTTCTCTGGCTTCTCCCATTCTTCCAACGGCATTTATCCTCGGGGCTAAATTAAATACCACGTCCATAAGCGTAATTTTATCTTTTGAAAAACCGGAAGAATCTAACAAAGCCCTTAATCCTACCCTATTCCTATTGTAAATCTCCGGAAGTCCGAGCGAAACTATAACACGATTTTCTCCAGTCATAGGCACTATGTCTGCAGCCGTGCCGAGAGCCGCAAGGTCATAGTACTCGCTTGCATACCAATTTTCCGACGCTTCATGTTTCTTTAGCGCCTGAACCACTTTTAAAGCCACTCCCGCACCGGAGAGATAAGTAAACGGGTAAGAAGAATTCGGTCGTTTCGGATTTACGACAGCATCAGCATTCGGTAATGTATTCGTCACTTCATGATGATCTGTGACAATTACGCTCATGCCGAATGATTTTGCTAATTCGATTTCTTCATGACTGGTTATACCGCAATCGCAGGTTATTATCAATTTGATTCCCACCTGTCTTGCGGAGTCGACCCCTTTAGATGATAGTCCGTACCCCTCATCTCTCCGTGGAATATAATAGGTTACGCGCGCGCCTAACTCCAGGAGAGCCAGATATAATATCGAGGTTGCCGTGGTACCGTCCACATCATAATCACCGTATATAAGAATATGGGTATTCCGCTCCACATGACCAAGAATGATCTCTACAGCTCTGTCCATATCTTCCAATAGAAAAGGATCATGAAAGTGATCTTCTACGGGATTGAAGAACAATTTCGCTTCTTCAAGATTATTTATCCCTCTATTTATGAGCAGAGATGCAATGATTTCAGATAATTCCAAGTCTTTTGATAAGGCGGCAATTTTGCCCTCTTCATCTGAGGAAAACGACCATACTTTATCCATAGCTCACCTTTTTTGAAAAGACATAAACTCCAAGTAAGTCTGTAAGCCGAATTCTGTATCCCGGTAAACCGGGTGGCGATCATTAATCTGGGCGTTGAGTTACCTCAACGCTCAAGCGATCTACCCGGGAAATTGTCGGGCAAAACCCGACTCGCGCCAGCAACGCACATTCCCCTTCTTGATCTTGCTCCGGGTGGGGTTTACAGAGCATCCGGGATCACTCCCGAATCTGGTGGTCTCTTACACCACCGTTTCACCCTTACCTTTTCGAACGAGTCGAAAATCGGCGGTTTACTTTCTGTTGCACTTTCCGTTTCTCACGAAACCTCTCCGTTAGGGAGCACCCTTCTGTATGGAGTTCGGACTTTCCTCCCTTCTCATTTTTCCGAGAAAGGCGACCGCCCGACCTGCTTGGAGTATTATTTTAATTATCCAAATCCTCATTTTGCGGCACAAGTACTCTACCACAAGCTTCACAATGAATTAGTTTATCCAATCTCTTAACTTCAACGACAAGTTGCGGTGGTAACCTGTGAAAACAACCGCCGCATGCGCCGCGAACAACAGGAACTACTGCTCTTCCATTTTTTGCTACTTTTATCTTCTCATATTTGGAGATAAGCGATTTACTGATATCGGGAGTAATCTTATCCCGTTTTTTCAAATAATCGACTTCTACATTTTTAGTCTCACGAATTCTCTTTTTTAATTCTTTTGATTTGAATTCGAGGTCCTGTTGGATTTCCTCTAAAAGCGTTTTTGAGTTCAAGTTGATCTCTTCATTATCTTCTTTTTCTTCCATTAACTCTAAAATTTGGCTCTCACTCTCGCTTATCGCTCCTTGCATTGTTTCCAATTCATGAGTCAGCGCATCGTACTGTTTGTTGGTTGTAACCGCATAAAGCTGCTCTTTATATTTATCCAACTTCTCGTTGCCTTGCAAGATATTTCCTTCAATCTCCCGAATCTTCTTATCTATAGCCTTTATTTTATCCTGACTCTCCTTCAAAGTCACTTTTGTGTCACTGAGATCTTTTTTTAGTCCGTCTACCTCTTGCGGCAGGCTACCTCGAAGTTCTTCAATCTCAAAAAGTTTTGCATCCACTTTTTGAAGTTCAATTAGTTTTTGCAGGGATTCCCGCATCTATTTTCTCCTGATTTGACGCTTTAATAAATTAATTTTCTTACCTGGCTTAAACATCAGTGTAAAGTTTATAAGGTTTTGATTCTGATTTAGCTTTTCTGATAGAAATATCAACTTCGTCCATTCTTTTTTCCAGCTTATCGATAATGGAATCCAAAACTACTTCTTCAATCTCAAAGTGACCTGCGTTCACGAGAGCTATCCTATCTCCTGCTTCTAACCAATTACTGTGCTTGAAATCAGAACTTACGAAAACATCGGCGTTCATTTTAACCGCAGTGTCGATAAAACTCCCTCCTGCGCCGGAACATAATGCTACCTTTTTGATAAATTTGCTGGTATCTCCCTTGTACGTGAGAGATTCCACCTCCAACACCGACTTCAACTCCTTCAAGAAATCGTCCATCCGCAGTTCACTCTGTAGTTCACCGATCCTACCTAATGCTCCTAATTCGGAGTCGTCAAACGGTTTTATCTGTTTCAATTTTAATTTTTCCGCCAACGTTTCATTCACACCCGATTCGGCAATATCAAGGTTGGTGTGCATTGTATAGAGTGATAAATCATTTTTAATCAATTGCACAATCACAGATGCGGGGTATTCGTTTCTCCTAAGTGTATAGAGCGGACTGAAAATTATGGGATGATGGGTAATTATTAAATTCGAGCCTGACTCTTTCGCTTCATTCGCTATTGCCTCAGTTACGTCCAATGCTACTAATATTCCCGTAAGCTCATCTTCCTCCGAACCTACCAAAAGTCCTACATTATCCCATTCCTGCGCATCAGCTTCCGGTGCCCATTCGTTCAATATTTCCAATACTTTACTTATTTTCAATGTATAAAAAATGCCCCTATTATAAGGGGCTTTCCAATTACAATTTATTTGCTTGCAGAGGCAACATAAATAGTCTCCGAATATCCGGCGACCTCACTTATTATTTCCTCTTTCTCTTTTTCTCATATTCCCTGCTTTATAGCATCTTCAAACGTAGGCGATACTGGACTCGAACCAGTGACCTCCGCGATGTGAACGCGGCACTCTAAACCAACTGAGCTAATCGCCCGTCACTACGCGAGTGGTAATATATAATCATTTCAAAAAATTGTCAAGCGGTTATTACTTCAGATTTTTCAAACTATAATCTCCTTAGGCATCATTTACAGAATCTACTTCACTGACTTAGAAATACGATAAGCAACTTTATTCTCTTAGAATTATGCTTTCCATCAAAAGCTTAAATGGTAACTTTAAGTGATCACCATCAGAATTTGTGTTAGGGGATACTTTAATTTGTTCAATCCAGACATACACGCCGCTATTAATTAAATCCCGATTAGTAAAGCATTTTATATTCAAGATATTTAAATTGTTGAAAGAAATGAGATCCTTAATTATAACCTAAAATGAAAATCCCTTTAACCCATTTCAGATAAACATTTGAAATTCACAAGTTTTGTAATAATGCTGTTTGTTTTATGGTCCGTTAACTTGAACGCTACAGGAAATACCGGTTCTTTGAACGGAACTGTTAAATCAATTGGGGGGAAACCTCTCGAGGGAGCGTCAGTTGTTTTAATCGGCACAAAGATCGGTGTTGCGACTGATTCAAATGGGAATTTTCTAATAACGAATATTGAACACGGGGTGTATAACATTAGAATCTCTATGATCGGATATAAACCGGTCGTTTATACAAATATCGATATCACACCCGGTTCATTTCTGTCAATGAGCATAGAGATGCAAACATCTCAGCTCGACTTAGAAGAAGTGGTAGTAGAAGCGACATCACCTATAATCAGACGCGATATAACCGGAACTATACATAGGGTTGGCAGGGACAAAATAGAGAATATCCCGATCAATTCAATTGAAGAGATCGCCGGTTTGCAAGTAGGCGTGACGCGGGATGGTTACATACGGGGAGGAAGGAAAAAGGAGATTCTTTACTTGATAGATGGGTTACCCGTAAACGACCTCATCACCGGAGGTCTCGGAACTGATTTGCCGAAAAGCTCGGTAGAGCAATACACACTCCAGACCGGCGGCATGGAAGCGGAATACGGAGACGCTCTGTCCGGAGTAATAAACATAACCACATCGACCCATAAGGATAAGACAACTCGTTCCATACGTCTTAAATCCGACCATCTACAGGGCGGTACCGAACACAGTCGGGAGTCTGAAGCGGAATTATTTTTTAGCGGGCCACTGCCGAATACGAATATGAGTTACCTGCTCACCGGCAGTTTCAATATATCAGACACAAGGTGGTGGCAGGATATGGAATTATATTTTAAGTCGCCGTTCACCATTGTCGGAAATTTTTTGTCAAAATTGGAAATCGATTTTGGAGCAGGAAAAACTCTTTCACTACAGGGTTTATATTCTAATAGGAGATGGCGCGATTATGAATTCAGCTGGAGGTTCAATCTTGACGGACTGCCACGTCGGAAAAGGGATTCGTTTCGAGCAGCTATATTCTGGTCTCACCCGCTATCTGAGAGGACATTATACTCGGTTTCTTTCTCCAGGTACAACATACATTCCCGCATCGGGCATGGCAGCCCGGACGATCTTTCTCTTGAACCATGGCGATATGATTTTCTGCTTCGATACGTCGTTTCCGGGGAACGAAATTGGTGGGAAAAGACTGACCAGGTAACTTATACACTTAAATCAGATATTCAGAGCAAGCTCTTCAATCGACATATGCTAAAAGCCGGAGTCAACTTGAATTTCTTCGACATCACGTCGGATTTACGGAAACTCGAACCAAGAATGACTTATTTCGGTAGACCAATCATTGATGAAGATTTGTTAAATTACAGTAATACATATCATTATAAGCCAAGATCGGGAAGTTTCTTCGTACAGGATAAAATTGTCTCCGGCTACGACGGTTCAACTGTCAGTGTCGGCCTGCGTTTCGATTTTCTCGACCCCCGCGCCCTGCGTCCTGCAATCGAACTGATACCAATAAGTGAGGGTGAGTACATCGAAAATATAAGTAAATTTGTTCCTGCGAGTGTTAAGTATAACGTAAGCCCGCGCCTGGGATTTTCGGCTCCGTTGACTGACAAAATTATTATGTTCTTAAACTACGGACAATATTTCCAAAATCCCCTCTTCAAGCAGCTTTATTCGGGACTTTCCAATGTTCAATTTAGATTCGGGAACAGCGTTCTCCGGGGAAATCCGGACCTTGAACCTGAGACCACAACAGTTATTGAGTGGAGTTTCAAATACTTAGTAAATCATCATACGAGCCTTTCAGCCGTTTATTACCAAAAGGAGACCACAAACCAAATTGATACGAAAACGTTTTTAGCATCCAACAGCAGAATTGCCGGTGATTACGGCTTCGCCGAATTCGTAAACAGTCCCTTAGCCCAATCCTCAGGGATCGAGTTTAATCTTTCCAGAAAAGCCGGGAAGTGGATAAACGGAAACATATCCTATGTCCTGAGTAAAGCAAAGGGTTTGAGCCAGAGCGAGGATCAGGGGTTGAATTACGCTCAATGGGGGTTTGAGCTGCCTTCACAGCTGTATTTCATGAGTTGGGACCAAAGGCATACGTTGAAGGGCGACATGCTATTCCAAACGAAGAACGATTTCTTTGTTTCATTGATTTGGGAGTTCCACTCGGGTAGACCATATACTTTTTTTCCATCAATCAATGGCGTAACTCCACTTTTCCCGGATCAACGGTTTGTTCCGAACAACAGACGACTCCCCGGCACCGGTATCATGGACGTTCAGATTTCCAAAAAATACGTTCTATTTAAAAGAAAAGATAACTCCAAGGACAAATCCATCATGATATATCTTTCTGTCCGTAATTTGACGGATGCTAAGAATGCTCTCTGGGCGGACAGTTCTGGAAGAATAGGAGGTGAGCTGGCTGACCCATCGGTATATGATATCGGCAGAAGGACCTTTATAGGAATGATACTAAGTCTGTAAAACATCCAATATGAGAAAGATTTTATATTTGATTACAAGAAAAATTACATTTGCAAATAAAATTCTATGTTCCATTTTTATCCTAACAGCTATGAGCTGCGAGGAATCACTGCCGCCCAGAGATGAAGTTCCTGTGGAGGTATTTGAAATTCTTTTCGGCACCGTCGACGGTAGAACATCTTACACGGCAACGAGAGACCCTGCAAACATTCATAGCAGACATCCGCCACCCATTAAGTTCACTCTGCGTTTAGTAAACATATTTGATGAAACGCTTCAGGATTTTGCCCATTCAATTAATGGTACTCTTGACATTTGGCTGGCAGAAGATCCTACGGTTGGAAAAACTTTTCTGCTCACTAAAGACAGTGAAGTTCCTCCAATTGATTCTCCGTCGCACATCAATAACGGTCTCCTGACTCTTGACCAAAGCGATACTTTCTATATAGAAATTCATTGGCAGCACGAAGTTGAGGACTCAGTGAAGCTCTGGGACTACTTCGAGATGAAAAGCGGGGAAGAACGGCTCGTTGAGATCAGAGCACTTGCCAAGATACAACTATTTCCGGAACTACCCCACATCAGTACAGAAATTCTTAAGATAAAGGTCAAGTATATAAAACTCAGTTAACACTATTTTGACTAATCAAAAACCGAATGTATCCACTACTGTTTTAATATTTTTTTAATTATCTTTTTATCGTCAGGTAAAAAGTCGCTCTCCGCAAGACGTGGAACAAGTTTTTTCCAAATGGGCTCCCTTTTAAATACCCATTTGAATTCCGGTAGAGACTCCTCAAGTTTATCCACCAATACAAGAGTGGTAGCATACCAGAATCGTAATTCGACATTCTCCGGCAGCATTTGCATACCGATTTTATACTCTTCAAGAGCATTATCGTAATGATTTTCAGCGAGATAATCGTCTCCTCTGCTGACATGATTATACGCCTTCGCAATATATACAAGTCTTCGTAATTCTTTAAGCGGCTCAGGGCTATCTTCGACTCTAAGGTTGTAGGGACGATCAAGATAGACATTACCTACAGGATCGATACTGACAATCATAATTGCGGCTGATTGTTTTCCTCGTAAATCTCCTCCCTCTTTCTGCGCCGCATCGAGCGCTGCAAGAAGACGGTCTGCTAATTCTCCGTCTGTTTTTTCATACGCCTCCCCCATTTTATCCCAAACGGTGTTTTTCAGCATTATATTGGCTTGAGCGGAATAACCGTCGCCTATTTTATATCCTGCCTCAGCAATGCATTTATCGCCTGTGTGAGAGGCGATAATACCATTTGCATCCACCATTGCCACCTGCCTTACTTCCGGCGTGTTATCAGCCGATAAAAGCCCTTTTAGCGTCTGCTGAGCGCTTTTCCCGGCTTTCATGAGACTCAAGCCGAGCGGTCCGTAACTGACGTCAACGATTGACTGTGTAGCTACCGCGCCAACACCGGGTTCAGCCCATGTGACTACAGCGCCTACTCCGAAATAATGCGATTGAACGGCTACACCCATCTGGTTATTCTCTTTATCATATGCCACTATCGAATAGGTGTGAGCATTCCTTATAGCCGGTGGTTTTAGCTGCGCAAACAGATTCGATGCCATTATGCTTACAGCGAGAGTTACGTATAATAGAATTTTCATATCTCTCCTTTAATTTTTTTAAATATGCAGTTTATTTTGATGCACTCCGGATTACAGGTGTAGCAATAAAAATGCCCTGCCGGTTACGGCAGGGCATCCTCTTAATATTTTCACAGTAACTACGTTAGAATCCGAGATGAATCGAGAATATGTTATTTGCGTCAAAAAATTCCACGTCGCGGAATGCATAATCAAGAATCAAATCCACCTTCCCGGTCTGCACAGATACCCCTGCGCCTACTGATGGACCGAAGATGTAGGGATTATCGAAGTCACTACTAACTATAGGAATACCGCCTCGTATATAAATGAAATCCTGTATTGCCCATTCGGCTCCTAATCTAAATTCATCGTCTGCGAAATTGTTGCTCTGGAAAACCCCTGAAAGATTGATCGTGGAACCCTCTCCCAGAGAGTAACTATAAGATGCTCCAATTTCGAGTGTAGTGGGCAGCTCGGCAGGTTGAGCTTCTATCCTGACGTCTCTGAAAACGTCGTCAACCCGAATTAATCTCAAGAGACCCGATCCCCCATATGTCATAGCAGGACCGAAATCCTTCAGTACAACACCTATCGATAGATTTTCAAACTCAGCGAGACCTTTATATTGAACGCCAACATCAAATGCAACACCTGTTGCTCCGACGTTTAGAAACGATTCATTTATGAGCTTACTTGTGATACCGACAGATACTCTATCGCTCAAGATTTTTGAGTAATGAACGCCTAAGGTAATAAAGTTGGGATTTAGGATTTCTCCTGTGCCATCCGGCTGCTCTTCCGTAGTTACGGCTATATCTCCTATTATCAGGCTTTTTACACTGAAGCCCAATGTTCCGAATGTGCCTAAGTCTGTGATAGCGGCGGCATATTCAAGATCCATACCTGCAAAGTATTCCATATGTGAGAACATGAGATCCGATTGGTATGCAGAATTGGAAATTCCAGCCGGATTCCAGAAAATGGCGTCAATTCCGCTTGATGTCGCTGTACCTGAACCACCCATTGCTATTCCTCGTGCTCCAACGGGAATTAGCAGACTCGAAGCAGCGGATGATCCCGCTCGATCTCTTCCTCCGGCAAAGGCATGCGAATTAACCAGGAGTAACACTCCCAATAAGCCTAATATTGATTTGAAAAGCATTTTCCTCATCATTTAACTCCTCGTTAAAAGTTCGTCAAGAACTGTCGTTCCTGTACAATAGCAATTTTAAGAATCTTCGTACCCATATCGGTTCCATCCGCAGTTTTCATATTATCCAAATAAGCGATATATATTCCACTCGCAACCGGTAATCGATTTTTATTCAAGAGATCCCAATCGAAGAATTGAGTTGTGGGATCATCCTTTTCGAGCGTTCTTACGTGAACTCCGGCGACGTTGAATATTCGGATTTTCGCATCTTTAGGCAAATGTGTGAATCTAACAAAGCGATCAAATGCGTTTGTCTCCAACGTGTTGATGCCTATATACGGATTCGGGAAGACGTTGATAAGGCTAATATCATCCACAGCTTGCTCAGCGGTTTTCGTCGGAGCCAAAGAGGTGAATGCAAATTTATCAGCCAAGCCGTTAACATGGTTCGCCAGAATTAGGAACTCATCTCCTTCCTCGAAGCTAACCTCGCTTCCTCTCCGGGCAACAGCTAACCACCACATAATCGGAAGTGGAGCGCCTATTGGTTCAACTTGGTAATCAGGATTCGGAGTTTCGCTGTAATCTGTATTAAATATCCATAACCATTCGCGAGGTCCACCACCATTCACATTGTTTCCACCTGAAGATGCAGGAGGCCACCAGACACCATCCACCATACCGCCTCCGTCATCAGGGTCCACCGGCTGATTGTTCTCCAAGAATCCGAGGGCAAGTCGACGCGGTGGGTCGGCTTCGACATCCCATGCGGATAGCGGCACGCTTTTTGTGAAGTCTTGGTAGTCGTACCCGAGCCCCGCCGTATTAATGATAAATGGAGCGAACTGCGGTTGTTGTGCAGGTGAAGAAAAGTTCCTGCCATATCTATAAGCATAAGATACGTTCTCATGGTTTGTGTCAAAAACAGGCGTTGTAAGATCGCCGGTATCGGTTGCCGGAGCTAATTTCAGAAGAACATTTAATATATTTGCTGCCGGAACTCCCGGTGGGCCCCCACCAAATACACTATTTGGAGAACCCCAACCGATAGCGCCGTTGAATCCTTCAAATCCAAAATCAGCGCTCGCCCAGGTAAATCTTCTCGAACCGTTAGGTATATCCCAATCCTTCATTCCTGGCGGTGGACCCAGTACCTTGACCTGGAGTCCTTCCGCGATGGCATATTCGCCGTCCCCGCTCTGATTGGTGGCGTCAGCTACTAATACCGTATTCGTCGAGGAATTAGTTAATGACCAAGTCGTCACTCCGTCGAGGTCTGTAAATGTTACCTCATAGGAGTTGCCCGTAGTTTTCGTTGGGTCAACTATAATGGGGACAACCGACCCGTCACTTCCTCCTGTCACGTGAAAATCTCCCTTAAGAGTATCACCTACCGCTCCGACGAATCTCGTTCCAGGTTCGGGTCCCGCTGGAGTCACCGAATTGATAATGAGGGAGCTCTCAAGCGCATGAATGGCGACCTCACCGCTTGGATTGGAGTTATATGCCGTTACAGCGAAGAAATAAGGACGACCCATTATAAGCGGGTCACCTGTAATCGCATCTTTCTCAACAGTTAGAAAACGTTCAATTCCCGAATTCGTTCCGAGCTGTGAAGGAAGCAGTAGTATCTGACCCGATGTTTCGTCAAATTGAGGATCGAGTATGGTAGTCACCTCGTTTATGACATCGAAGGTAGCCAGTAGTTTAGCATCTGATAATGTTGCGCTCGCCGTCGGAAGCTGATAGACATTATAACCTTCAAAATCATACCCCTGATTACTCGAGCTTTCAGTAGCGGCTACGTCATCTGGATCCCCTCCCCAATTGATAACTATCTTCACCTTTTCTTGACGCGTATCTTCCGGATTCGGTACAATCCCCGCGAGAGAAACAGTCGGAGAAGGCGGAGCCTTCGGAAGAACGAATAGGGCGTCGAAAGCAGCCTGTGCACTTATATCATAAAAGCGGAGAACACTGATTGCGGAGATATTGTCAGCCCCGAATGCAGCGAGGAGAGCGACTGTAACCTCCTGAGTATCACCCAATGCCATAGTGAAAGGACCCGTGGTCATAAGCATTCGACGGTCTGCCGGTCCTGTGTCTAACGGACTGGTCCCGGCAACAGGGTCTCCACATAACGTAAACAAACCGCATTCTTCAAAACTCGCAAAATTTTCACCGGTTGCAGGCGTTAAGCCGAAGTGTAGATTTCGCCACTGGAGTGTTCCTTCGTAAGTTCCGAGCGGCGGATCACTTATGGCTGTTCCCGATGCGAAAAATGCCATGGAAGACGCGCCGAGATTTCTGAAGCCGGCGCGTTTCTTAAGATCAAAAATTGCCGTATCTACTGCCGTATCGACAGTAGGATTATAGTCTCCATCGCTGTCCTCGTCGATATACGTTCCTCCTGCATCAAGACAATCAGCCGGGTCCGTGCCAGCATCGCATGGCTCTGAAACAAGAGGTCCGGCGAAAAAGTCATAGCCTGCGGCTGGAGGGGGAAGACCTGCTTCCCGGTAAGCATTATCAACCGCTGTAGAATTATAAACGTACATCATACTTGTAGCCGGATCTGTTCCGACATAGTCATCTCCAAAGGAGCCGAGGTCAGGATCCGACCACTGGGAAATATACATTTCATCTATCGTTGCGCCCTCGGGAGTGTCCGATGTCCCTTTGTATATCAGCTTGAATCGTTTGAAAATTACAAAACCGAGAGCATCAGTTCGTGCATAAGCCCACATTGTCGCCTGCATCTCAAGTCCCATTGACGGTGAGCCATAGAGACCCCTGACAGCTCCGTCTGTAAGGTCATTCGCCACAAACCATACTACCTGGTCGCCATCGGCGATACCCGGTTCATCTGCTTCAGGGAATAGTACAGGGGTGAAGTCGTCACTCTCGAACTGCGGAGCATAAAGACCATCGCCGTCCGAATCGTAAAAAGGCGCACCCTTTTCAGCGGGCCACTCTTCCCAATCCTTTCGGTATTGGTTGCGGATCGCCTCCTCATCAGCGGATGAAATGGTCGAGACTGCGACGTCGAAAAAATCAGCGGCGTCTTGCTTCAGATTCGCCTTTGGAAAATCTCGCCTGACACGCCAAATACGCACATCCTTCGCCTCAGGGTCCTCGGCAACGCCTTTTGAAATGATCCTGCCTTGTACGGTACCGATTGCATATGTTTGACCGCCTGCACGAAGTTCTGGCGTTTCTCCATCCTGAACAAGCCCTGTCCAAACCAAACCGTCGGCAAAGATGATTCCCGACGGATTACCACGGGGGAACAATACACCTGAACCTGTGGTTGCCGGATTTCGGGCTGACCAGCCATCGGCACGCACCCACATGGCTAAATTGTTTACATTAACTAATGTGGATATTGGAGTTCCTGCTGTTTTACGAAGCGGACCCGACGAGCGTCTTCCGTTGTCGCGCGCTATCGATAAGCTTACCGACGACAAAATGAAGACCGCCGCGAAAGCCAAATTCAAAGTATTCTTCAGGTTTTTCATTTCTATTTCACCCTTGTTTTTTTGTGCGAGTCAGGGCGGCTTGCCCTGAACCGCAAAGATTAGTTCCGATTGGCGTCAGGGCAAGCCCTGACTGCCACATAATCAATTTCATTCTTTTATGTTTGTTCTTTAAATTGATGCTAAACTCCAACTTTCAATATAATTATTACATCGCATCGCGGGTTATAAATCTACCCGTACACCAAACCGAATCTGCCTCGGCTGACCGAACAAGTCGTCCGCACCGGCAACAGATACACCCTGAGTCTGCCAGAAGTGCTGGCGATGAGCGAGGTTCACCGCACGATAAAGCTCTTCATATTGCGGTCCTTCCACATCCAGGGTCGCTTGGCTTAGCAGTGGATCTGTCAAGTATCCGTCATCTTCGGCGCTTCCGGTTCTGCCGTAGACGTTTAGAATGTTCTTCCTGTTCAGGAGGTTCTGAACGTAAATATACCAGTTCGTGTTTATGTTGCCGAAGCGAATGGTTTTGTCAAGCCGCATGTCCAGTGTGAATGTAGCCGGCGTAGTAGAACTGTTTATGGGCTCTAACGGTCTGCGCGTCCGGGGGTCGTCGTCAGCTAATATGCCCCCTTCGTCTATTCCACGCTGACCAATATCACCGAATACCTTCGTAAAGGCGTGACCGCTGCTGAAGTTGAACAGAGCATTAATTCCGGTTTCTTTTAATAGCGTGCCACCTTCGTTCCGTCCCATTCTATAATCGAGATTAATAGTGCCGACATGCTTCTGATTGAATGTCAGCGGGGAAATAACCGTCGGATTAGGCGTGAATAACTGGACCGACGATGTCGCAGAATTCGGTACGGAACCTGTGCCGAGCGCGTCCGAGAAGGTGTAATTTATATTAGCCGACAACCTCTCAGTGCGGCGAATTCTCAGCGAGAACTCGAACCCCTTGGTCGTTCCGAAATCGCCGTTTACATAGCGCTGATAGCTTGCGGCATTCGTAACAAGAGGATTTACCGTAACATCACGGTATTGCAGTTTGCCCGATTCATCGCGGTAAAAGAGCGAGAGATCAAAGGCTGCATTATCGGTCAATTGGTGACCGAACCCGACCTCATATTGGATTGTTTCCTCGACATCAAGATCAAACGCCTGCGGGTCCGGGATGAAGTTCTGACCACCTAAATTCAATGCTACGTTCCAGGGACCCCGATAGAGGCGACTGAGCTCCGGTAACTGCACGAACTTGCCGTACTGCATGTGAAAGACCGTCCTGTCGGATACCGGGAATGAAATGCCGAGTCTTGGACTGAACTCCACAATGGCGTCAACCTTATCAAGACACGATTCATCAATGTTGAAGGTTGCAAGACTGAAACAAGGCGCTTCGAAACCCGGGATTAGCACATCTTCACCCAAAGCATTGGTTATCGTGGTGTCTCTCCACACGAAATCGTCAACGTCGAAAATATCCATGCGTAAACCGAAGTTCACTACAAGGTCGCCGACCTCGAACTTGTCCTGAGCATAAATATTCGAGAAGACAGGGTTTCTTGCTCCTTCAAAGCCATCGACGTCAATTTCATTGCCGAAAACGTCGTAGCCGTAGTTATTGAGCCTGAGACCTCTACCCCATATTATCTTTTCGGAAACACAATCCTTCCTATTCTGCTCAACGCTCTGATCCCTATCACAGGCGCCTATCAGTTCCGGCTCGGCTAACAAAGCCTCAAGTAATACGCCGCCGCTGCCGCCTGTCCTGGCTCTGAATCCTATTCCGCCACCGGCACCGCCGCCGGCACCGCTTCCGGTGCCCCAATGGCGTATAGTATACGAGCGCCATCCACCACCGGCTTTAATCTCATGGCTGCCAATCTGCGTTGTAATATCAAATGTGCCGCCCACATAGTTCTGCTTGAATTTCGAGGGCTCCGTTAGCGCGGCACCCGGTCGCCAGAACGGGAAACCGAATATGTCATACGCAAGAGGAGGGGTTGTTCCAGTCTTACTCTCCCAATCACTGATAGTGTCTCCATTAGCGTTAACCGAAAATTGCCCTCTCGCAATACCTTCATCCCAAATGCGGAGACTATCAGTATAGGCGAGCCAGTCTTCCTTGAATACCGGATCCTGAACTATTTTTCTGTTATCAAAGTAGTTCAGACCGACTTCGTAGAAGGAGCTTGAACTTAAGATGTGGGTGAGTTTAGCGCCCCATAACCCGCTGCTCTCCAAGACCTCAGGTACGCGGTCCTGGTTGAATATCATCTGAATGGGGAATGCCTCCGGAGTCCTGCTCCAATCTCTTTTTTGGTGAGTTGCGGACCCATGAAAACGCAATGAAATAGGATGATAGTCGAAGAGAAGGGTTCCATTACTATTCCACCTGTTGCTCCCCGATCCGTTGACGTTACCCGGAAGTAATTCTATCACACCACCGGGAACCATCTCTCCTTTAATCCCGCCTCTTCTACCGGAGTCACGAAGAGTGTCGAGCCTTCCGTTGGGTTGCTGTCCGTTTTGCATAAGATCCTCGCCATCGTCTAATATGCCGTTGTTGTTCTTGTCTTCATCTTCAAATCTAAACCCGTCCCAGAATATGACTTCGGAATCATCCACTCTTTCGTTCTCACCAGCAATGAAGAAACGGATGTTATCAGAAATGGAGCCACTTATTGTCGCTACAAGGCTATTGTAGCCGTAAGAGAATGTGCCAAATCTTTCCTCGTTCAGGGAAGTGAATATGTCGGTTTCGTCCTGGACCATCACGTGGAAGTCTCTGCCGCCTGTTCGCAGCGCAACCGTTACGATTCCGGAGTTGGCCTCACCGTATTCTGCATTGTAACCGCCTGCCTGAAGGTGGAACTCCTCAACGGCCTCCTGAATAGGTGGCGCTATCGCCGGGGCCCCGGTGAGAATGTTGCGGGCGGTCGCTCCTTCGATGTAAAAGCCAACCTCATCACGCCGACCTCCTCGGATGTGCGCCTCACCGTCCTGGATAATATAACCAGCCTGCTGCGCGAAAACCGCCTGGAGTCCGCGGCTCGGCAGATTCACCATGTCCTCCTGTGTCACGATCCGGACGGCATTAGTGGCGGTCAGGTTAAGCAACGGCCGTTCGGCTACGATCACGACGGGAGCAACCTCGATAGCCTCCGAGGGGAGGTCGAAGTTCACCACGCTGCTGTAGTCGGTTGCAACCCGGATGTTGGAGATAGTAACGGATTGATAACCGATGAAAGTGGCTCGAACTGATTTAACGCCTAACGGTACCCCAAGTATTAAATAATTCCCATCTTCGTCTGAAGCCGCTCCAAGTTGCGTGTCAACAACATTAACGTTCGCTCCGGGAAGCGGTTCACCTGTCTCCCGATCTATAACCTTACCACGAATTCTGCCTTGAGCAAAAGCTAAGCTCGGCAGTATTATGAAGAATATTGTTACTAAATAGAATTTCCGGATCATCATTTTTCTCCTCATTATATAATGATTGAGTATTCCTGTCGGACTATATTTCTCGACAATGTAATATTCTCAATCTTGATATCAGAAGTTAAATTCATTTACTATTATTTCACCAATTATTCAGATGAATTCCCTGCAATTTTCACTTGGACCACATTTTCCTATTTGTCTTCCTGATCAAAGATCAGATCTTTTCTTTCATCGCTCTTGGCATCGGTATTTTCTTCAAAAGTTTTCACGTCTATTACTTCGTCAGTTTTAGCTGACGTCTTAGCCGCTTTAACCGTATCGGTAAGTTCCGGAGCTGTTGAAGGAACATCAACGCAGGAAAGTGTAATAAGACCCATTACCGTAATTAAGATAATCATGTTTTGCTTTAGCAACACTTCAGTTACCTCCTACTTTTCTTTTTATTGCCGTGTTCGGCATTTTAAAAATAAAAATGTTCACCCAATATTGTTTAAAACTCTGTAGTAATAAAACTTTTAAACCACCTAAAATTTAGCCGTCGTTCAATACTTCAAGTAGTTGTACCCGGCGGTCTTTCCTTTTCTTAGGTTTATAGTAAAACGTGTTATGGGTGAAGCTATCAATCTCAACCAATGTTGTCAAGTAATATTTTAACTTTTTCTACTCAATTAATTTTACTTCGTTAAGATAGTCATTCTAATTTTCATCAAATAGGAAGTCAAAATAAATAACTTGACATCAATCCATCATCTATATATATTTCTGTCGCTTATGAATAAACTAACTACATTCAGAAACTTCTATAGTTATTGGTGGCAGTATAGCCGCGCAGAGGGCATACCTATGTAGTCAGTACCATATAAAGAATAGTTTACTCGCCTGCCAGATGAAAACTTGGCAGGTTTTTTTATTTTAAAATTGAGGATATAAAAATGAACACAACCACATACAAGGAGTTTAAGAAGCTTTGCCAAACTAAACCCAAGTCTGAATCAGGGCTTATTATCCCAATCTATCGTAAAGTTCTTGCCGACCTGATCACACCGGTCTACGCTTATTTAAAGATTCGTAACTCGTCAGATTACTCATTTTTACTTGAAAGCGTTGAAGGAGAGGAACGGTTTGCCCGTTATTCTTTTCTTGGTCAGGGACCATCCGAGCTTCTGACACTGAGTAACAATAGAGTCACACACACTCTCTCCGGAGCCGTTAATGAAGATACCGGGAACGGTATAGACCAGCTTCGTGAAATTTTATCTAAATACGACCCTGTTGACCTTCCCGAACTACCTCCTTTTACGGGAGGAGCAGTTGGATACATATCGTATGACGCGGTGCGACAGTTCGTTAATCTAAATGGAAGTTCACGCCAAGATTCTCAGACGAATCAGCCACCTGAGTTACATTTTGCGTTTTACAGAACCATAATGGCGTTTGATCACTTCAAGCATCAGGCGATATTAATCAGTAATGTTTTCCTTGATTCCAATGAACTCAAAAGTATGAATGAAACCGTTCTTAAAGAAAAATATGAGTCAGCTGTTAAAAGTATCAACTCTCTTGAAGCTATTATTGATAAACCTATCGAGCACAAGCCAGTTCCGATAAAGCATGATGACTACAAGGAAAGCTTCGACAAAAAGAGTTATTTAGAAGCAGTTGTAAAAGCTAAAAATTATATTGTTGAAGGCGATGCTTTTCAGATAGTTCTTTCCCGCAGAGAGGAAATCAACAACCATCCGGAACCGTTTGAAGTATACAGAGCTCTTAGGACAATAAATCCCTCTCCTTATCTTTTTTATCTCGAAATGGATGGACAAACCATTACAGGCTCCTCCCCAGAGATGCTCGTGAAGGTAGAAAACAGGAAAGTCCAGGTAAGACCCATTGCAGGCACACGACCGAGAGGTTCTACAAGAGCTGAAGATGAAGCGTTGGAGACCGAACTCAGAAAAGATGAGAAAGAACGAGCCGAACATGCCATGTTAGTCGACCTTGGAAGGAATGACCTTGGAAAGGTATCCAAGTATGGAACGG
>JADFMS010000028.1 GCA_022563775.1 Fidelibacterota bacterium
TAGCAAAGATAGCCGAAGAAATCTATGCGCCGATTACATCATTATATGAACATGAGCCCGAAAATCCCGTGAGATTTATCGTTCAGGACACAGATGATATCTCCAACGGCGCAGCGTATTTCTATGATAATAAGATCATAATCTGGGCGTTGCCGATGGATTACGATATGCGGGGTACACATAATTGGCTAAGAGATGTAGTGACGCATGAGTTCACTCATATAGTCTCGATGCAGGCTGCGATGAAGTTCAACAGGAAACTTCCTGCGTTTTATATTCAGTGGTTCCGATATGAAAAAGAACGGCGTGATGATGTTGTCAGGGGTTTTCCGAATGGAGTCGTCTCGTATCCTTATTCCGGTCTGACCATTCCGCTCTGGTTTGCGGAAGGAGTAGCGCAATATAACAGCGAAAAATTCCTTTATGACCATTGGGACTCACATAGAGACATGATATTGAGAGAACGAACGCTAAGCAATTCACTCTTGAGTTTTGATGACATGGCAGTTTTCGGTAAGACAGGGATAGGAAACGAAAGCGTTTATAATCAGGGCTACTCATTCGTGCGCTATATTGTTCGCACGTATGGAGAGAAATCGTTGAGAGGCATTGCTAAAGCGCTATCCTCCAAAAGACCCGTTACGATATCAAACGCAATAAAAAAAGCTACGGGGGTCAATGGTGATGAAGTTTACGAAAATTGGAAGAGTGAACTTGGTGAAGTGTATCACTCAAAGACGCGTCTAATTTCTGAAAATTCAGTTAGCGGCAGAGTGATAAATAGAGAGGGTGCATCTAATTTCTTTCCCTCCTGGTCCGCGGACGGCGAGCAATTGGCTTTCATTTCAAATATGGGAAACGACTACCTGTCTAAGACCGATCTGTATTTGTATTCAAAGGAATCGGGGAAGATAAAAAAAATTGCAACCGGTGTTCAATCATCGCCGTCATGGTCTCCCGACGGCAAAAAGATAGTTTATGGAAAGATAGCCAAACCCGATAAGCGCGGCTCGACATATTTTGACCTGTATCTCTACGACACAGAAACAAAAAAAAGTGACAGGCTCACTATCGGCGAAAGGGGAAGATATCCTGTTTATTCCCCTGACGGCAACTCTATAGCGTTTGTGAGCACACGCGACGGTGAAAGTGTTATAATGCACTACGATGTCAGTGCTGAAAGTGTCAAAGAGTTGACCCGATTTGATGAGATACGACAGGTCTATAAACTCGATTGGTCACCTGACGGAACGGCAATCCTCTTTGAAACATCTACAAATAACGGAAGAGATATCGCCGAAGTTAACGCTGATGGAAGCAATTTCAGACTTATATTGCAAACGGCAGCGGATGAGCGGCATCCGGTCTATGCAAAGGACAATAAGAGTATTTACTTTTCCTCCGACAGAACAGGAATATTCAATATTTATTCTTATGACAGGGAAACAGCGGAACTGAAGCAACGGACAAATGTAAGGGGCGGCGCATTCATGCCGTCGGAATCCTCTGACGGAGGTGTAGCGTATTCTGAATATTCGATCAGTGGGTATAACATTATGTTATTGGAAGAGAGTGAGGAGATCTCCGCCGATAGGAGTGTCTATAATCCGAGTTATGTTGAGGAACTACCTACTATAGATTACGATCAGAACAGCAGCCCTGAATACAATGCGAAGAAGTATGAAACCACCTACTCTACGCTCTTCTTCTTACCGAGATTGGTGATCGACTACGGTACTCTCAAACTTGGCGGATACATCTTCTCGAATGAACTGCTCAACAAGCTCAGTATTCTCGGTGGCGCAGCGATAAACAGGAGTGGAGATTATGATCTATATTTGAGATTCGATTACAATCATTTCACTCCGAATCTGTTTTTTGAAGCGTATGGTATTTCTCAAAATGTCAAGGATTCGGCTGATATTGCTTTCAAGAAAACACCGCTTGATATTAATTTCAACCTGCTTGAGGTCTCTCCAGGTATGACCTTTTTCAGAGGTGCGAGGGACGACATAACATTCCGCTTCACATACAGCACATATTCAGCAACGCAAATAGGTTTTCTGGAATTGGACAATGATGCCGGTTTCGCGAAATTTTCATTGGGATATAACTATTTCATAGGCAAATCTCTGACCTTGAATTGGAAGAGAGATTGGACTCATCCTGCTTCCAAGAGTTACATCGCGCGAAATGCCGGTATGAAATGGAAACTATCGTATAATCAAAAGTGGGATAAATTTATCGTTGACTTTGCCCGGAATACAGATTTCGGTGGATTAGAGGAAATATATGAGCCGTATAATTATTATCAGGTAGATCTTGATTTTGACAAGTATTTTAGCCTTCCTTTCAAAAGTGCGCTTGCCTTAAACATAGACGGGGGATATATTTCAAAAAAAGTGGTAGATTTCCTTTATTACTTTGGCGGCGGTCTGTTAGGAATGAAGGGATACTCCTTTTACAGTATAGAAGGGGAACGAAAAGCAATAGGAAGCGCATCATTGAATGTGCCTATTATAAAGGATGTTAATAAGACCTTCTTAAACCTTTACATTAGGGACGTGTATGGGGGGGTGTTCTTCCAGTACGGAAATGCTTGGATAGGAGATGTTGAGTTAAATGATTTTAAGAAAACAATTGGATATTCTTTAAGAGTGGGAACTTACTCATTTTACGCATTTCCCACTGCTTTCGAGTTTCAAGGAGCATACGGCATAGACAGATTTGAAGATGTTGAGGGCTTCAGCCATGGGAATGAATGGAAATATTATTTTACGCTGCTGTTCGATTTTTTATAAATTTAATTTGGGATGCAAATGAAATTTAATCACTCAATAACTTTACTGCTGTTCCTGGGGACTTTTTCTCAATCGTTTGCGGGCGAAGGCTTCCTCGTAAAGAGAGAAGTAGCTCTCAGTTCGGGTGAGTCTCTGAGTTTGGTTTACCTTAATACCACAATTCAAGATAGCGTTGGAAAAAGAGTTTTCGCCAAACGACCCGGTCTCTCATTTATGAGTTCTGCCGTCTTACCCGGAGCGGGTCAGTATTATAACGGTTCTCTCAAGAAAGCGTTAGGTTTTTTAGTTGCTGAAATCGGTCTCTGGTGGGGCTATACGACTTTACAGGGGAATGCAAATGACAAAGTGGATGAATATAAAACCTTTGCCGATGAATACTGGAGTTTTGATGCCTGGATTGCATCAGGGGATACCGCAGGAGATGGAGGCGGGCATAAAATAGCTAGAAATCCAAATACGGGTGACCCTGTAAAGAATAACGAATACTATGAAAATATCGGGAAATATGACCAATTTAATCGGGGTTGGGCAGGCGCTTTTTCACTAAAAGAACTTACAGAGGAACGTTCGGAATATATAAAAATGCAGGATGACGCAAATAATCTGTTCAGTTTGGCAACGACGGTTGCCTCTACGGTAATGCTGAATCATATAATATCAGCTGCTGAAGCTGTCTACACTGCGAAGAAGCTCAACGATAAAGCCTCGATGACCATATCTTTGAAAGCGATTCCCGTGAAAACTCAAGACAGGATAATCGGTCGATTAAGCCTGACCCTTGTATGGTGATCGCCGGAATATGAAAATTTCGATTCTGATTTTTACAACTGTTATTTCTCTGTTAATATCAGCTTGTGGTTCTGAAAAAAATGACGAGTTGAAGCCTGTTGAAGTTAGGTTCGAAACGGGCAAAGAGTACTATGACAAGGGTAAATATCACAAAGCGATAGCAGAATTAAAATTTGTGACATTTAACGCTCCGGGAAGTGAGATAGGAGATGATGCTCAGTTTTATTTAGCGAATGCGCACTTTGAGCTAAAAGAATATATCCTTGCGATCTCCGAATACGAACGGTTATTGCGCGTGCATCCTGAGAGTCCTTTCTTAGAGGAAGGAGAATATAAAAGAGCGCTTTGCTTTGATATAATGTCTCCATCTTCATATCATGACCAAACCAATACTTATAAAGCGTTGGATGCTTATCAAGAGTATATAGAAAATTGGCCCGAAAGCGAATACAAAATAAAAGCCGAATCACGGCTCGACCTTTTGCGTTTCAAATTAGCGAAGAAATTATTTGACAACGGCAGACAATATCAGAAACTTGGTGAGTGTGAATCTTCAGCTATTTACATGCGACAACTCCTTGAAAAATATTATGACAGCGGCTTAGCATCGGAGGCGAGATGGCGGTTAGCTGAGTGTGAGATGAAGTTGAAAAACTGGAATTCAGCCCTGGAAGTGCTCGCGGATATACTTAGACGCAATGAAGACGATGGATTTGTGAAGAAAGCAAGAAAAGCTATTCGAGAAGTAAACGCAAAAGTTAAAGACAAATCAGAGCAAGCTCTTGTTGAAGACAAATGAACAGCTAATAAAAAGAGCGGGTCTCCTCAGAGGTCCTCGATAATTCTCTCATGCGGCTGGGAATATTCGGCGGTTCGTTCGACCCACCACATACAGGACACGTACGACTTGCCCGATTCGTTCTTAAAAAGAAATCTCTTGATAAGCTAATATTCGTAACGGCATTCAAAACTCCCTATACTGACAAATCAACTTCCGTTTCTTTTGAAGACAGGTTTAGAATGATGCAATTAACGGTTGAAAATTTAGCCGGTTTTGAAGTAAGCGATATAGAGGGTGTTAGAGGAGGAGATTCCTTCACTGTTGACTCGGTAAGGTATTTCAGGGAGTTGTACTCGCTCGAAGCAGATCAACTCTTTCTCATCATTGGCGTCGACAGTTTAATGCGGTTCGATGAATGGAAATCGCCTTATGCGATTCTGAACGAATGTTCGGTATGTGTTCTTAAACGAGCTAAAGTGAAGCAGGAGAATTTAGACAAGCGATTTATTGATAGGGTAGAATTCCTTGATAACGAACTTATGGCAGTATCGTCGAGCGATATCAGGAATCAAATTCGAGAAGGCAGAGATGTCGAACAATTAGTTGACAGAAAAGTTATTGAATACATTTCTGATAGGAAACTGTACACTAATTAATTTAGTACACGTTTCGGCGGTCAGCCTGAATCCTGACTTGTATAAACATATTGAAATTAGTCATTTCGAAATCTGATTTATCAGATTGCGGCAATCTCGCTAATCTATAAAACGTCTATAAAATTATTTACAAGTAAATATTGTCTGAGATTGCCCGTCTGACCAATGTCGGGCAGGCCACGTCGTGACTAAGTCACTCCTCGCAAAGACATAGTATAAAAAGTCTGTGCGAGTTAGGGCCACCGCCGTTGGCGGGACTATCGCTTGCCCTGACCGCAAAACAATCTCGTACAATCCCATTTCAAATCATTAATAATTTGACTGGTAAAATAAAGCCGATTTTAATAAATTCAGCTCTTCGCCCATGTAGCTCAGTTGGATAGAGCGCCGGTTTCCTAAACCGGAGGCCGCAGGTTCGAATCCTGCCATGGGTACTTAATCGAATAATAACGGGACATAATTAATGACTAAAACATTTCTTATTATAGCGGCAGTTTTCGGGTTTCTCGGAGTTGCTTTTGGAGCATTCGGAGTGCATGCTCTCAAAGATAAATTAACTCCACAACTGCTCGAAACATTTGAAACCGGAGTAAGGTACCAGATGTATCACGTATTTGCTATCGCCGTAGTCGCTCTGGCTTCGGCGCATTGGCGAATCGGATTGCTCAACGTAAGCGGTTGGCTGTTTGTTGCGGGTATAATCATCTTCTCAGGGAGTCTGTATATCCTCTCCCTAACTGGTGAAAAGATGTGGGGAGCCGTAACGCCGTTTGGCGGATTGGCTCTACTCGCAGGTTGGTTGACACTTGCAATAGGGCTTTATAAATCCTAAAAAAATCATAATCAGATGATAAGTTTAGCAAATGTATCCGCACGATTTACCGATACCATAGGTGTTGAGGGTATAACTTTAGATATTAATAAAGGTGAGTTCGTTTGTATTACCGGTCCAACCGGGGCGGGAAAATCCACCATTCTCAAACTGCTTTACATGGAGATCAAACCGAGTTCCGGTCGAGTCACCGTGGAGGAATTCGATTCGGGTTCTATCACGCGAAAACAGATTCCCTATCTTCGGCGTAAGGTGGGAATGATATTTCAGGATTTTAAGTTGTTAGAAGACAGGAATGTGTACGATAATATCGCGTTTGCTCTTCGTGCGACAGGATATAAACGGGCAGATGTGAAAAAGATGACGGCGAGAGTCCTTGTACAGGTAGACCTGATCCATCGCCGTAATCATTTGCCTAACCAGCTTTCGGGTGGTGAGCAACAGCGAGTCGCTATAGCGAGAGCATTGGTAGTGGAACCTTATGTGATCCTTGCCGATGAACCTACCGGAAACCTCGATCCCGAAAGTTCTAATTTAATTTTAGACATCCTGATAAGTATTCAACAACAAGGCACTTCGGTAGTCATGGCAACGCATGATTACAACTTGATAGGGGGGAGGGGATTTCGTCGCATACATCTTGAAGACGGCAAAGTTAAATATGATTCAACGGAAGAACCGGCAGAATGAGTTTCTTCTTTTCACTTAGCGAAGGTGTGAAAAATCTTCGGAGAGTGAGGGGAGCAGCTTTTCTTGCGGTACTCATACTTTCTTTAGCGATCACAATGGTAGGTACTTCTGCCGTAATCGGATGGAACGGACAGAAGTTCATCAAATTTCTACGTTCACAATTCGACCTCACTGTTTTCGTCCGAATGGATACCGCTGATGATATCGTGATCCAATTAGCCAAAGATATAGGCAAGATAGAAGGCGTGCGGGATCTGACTTATATATCCCCTGCGAAAGCAGCTCGCAAGTTTGAAAAAGAATTCGGCGAAGACGTGATGACAATATTAGGAACGAATCCTTTTCCGGCATCATTCATCGTGCGGATATCTTCCGAATTCGGAACAGCAGTCGACGCATCTTATATAGCAAGCAGGATCGCGAATTTGGATAATATCGAAGAGGTGCGTTACAGAAAAAGTCTTTTAGTAATTGTAGACAAGTATATTAAAATACTTATCGGAGTCTCTATAGTAGTAGGGTTCATAGTGCTCTTTGCGGCAGTACTGATCTCCTCGTACACCATAAAGCTTGCTATATTTGCAAAGCGTGACCTCATCTGGACGATGCGATTGGTGGGAGCAACGGACAGTTTCATCAGACGACCATTTGTAGTTGAAGGTATGGTGGAGGGTTTGTTGGCGGGAATAATAGCCGTTGGAATTCTTGAAGCGGCGTATAAAGTAGCGGGGATCCTTCTTCGCGAGTATTTACCGCTGCACAGGATTGAGATAAGTAATGAAATCTATTTAGGGATGCTGCTTTTTGGTCTTTTTCTTGGATGGTTCAGCAGTAATATTTCTGTTAGGAAATACCTTAGAGAGAAGATGTAATTGGTTTTTCTTCAGTGGCGGTCAGGGCAAGCGATAGTCCCGCCAACGGCGGTGGCCCTAACCCGCACACTGTTCCTCACTTTTAAATTAGACTGAAATACCCTTTAAACGGCTAATTTTCCTTTATTTTACCTTGACTGAAAGTGGATTGTATTATACTTTTTAAGCTTAAGTAGAAATAGTGTGACTAAAACATGAATGAGCTGAACAAAAGACAGGAAAATATACTAAAGGCTATAATCGGTGAGTTTATCAGATCGGCTTCCCCTGTGGGTTCAAACAATCTCAAAAAGAGAAGAAAGATAAAGTTTAGTCCCGCTACCATTCGGCATGTAATGAACGATCTTGAGAAGAGCGGATATCTATCTCATCCTCATACCTCTGCGGGGAGAGTTCCGACGAGCAAAGGGTACAGATTTTACGTAGACCTTCTCGACCCGGGTAAAGAACTCAGTGTGCGGGAGCAGGTGGAGATTGCAGGCTCTCTACGCCCTTATGCG
Organism: Fidelibacterota bacterium; assembly: GCA_022563775.1. Next base: position 7,922 of record JADFMS010000028.1, read on the forward strand.
ATTGATATTGAATCGCTGTTATCCACTGCCAGCAGGCTTTTGGGAGAATTTACGTCTGATTTGGGCATCGCAATTGCGCCGCTTATTTTAGAGGGTGAGCTGACTCGGATAAATCTTTTTTCTGTCTCGAGTCAAACGGTTATGGTAGTACTGCAACTCAAGGAAGGATTTGCAAAGACCATAGTTTTGGAGATACACTCTTCTATCCCCCAGGAAGCGTTAGATGCTTTATCAACAAGACTCAACGAAAAACTTTCCGGACTTACGTTGAGAGATATACGGAACAGCATTTCGGCGAGGTGCAGCGATCTGTCGAACGAAAGTTCAGGGATAGTCCGATTGTTGATTGACTCAGCCGACAGAGTCTTTGATTTTAGTGAAAATGAAAAGATAACATTCAGTGGTTCGGCAAATATAATGGCGAAACCCGAATTTGCGGATCCTAAGCAAATGAAAAACTTGTTGAGTGTTATCGAGGATGAGAAGAATCTTATTAAGCGGATTCAGGATTCAACAATTGCGAACGGCGTAAATGTAATAATCGGAGATGAATTAGATGATCCCGATATGTCCGAGCTCAGCTTTGTGACATCGCCCTATAATTTCGGAAATCAAGCTGGCATAATAGCGGTAGTTGGTCCTTTGCGGATGCAATATGCAAAGGTAATGGCGATAGTAGTGCATACGGCAAAAACACTATCGCATACGTTATCGAACTGAAATGAGGGAGGGAATAGCAGGTTTGACGGAAAAGGAACTTGATATCGAGATAAATGAAGAAGGTACTGAAACGAGCACAACTGAGAAAAAAAACCCAAAGAAGAAAAAATCTCTGACAAAGCTTCAACAGGCGCAAAAAGATATTGAAGAACTAAATGATAAAAATCTAAGGCAATTAGCGGAATTTGAAAATTATAAAAAGAGGACTCTAAGGGAGACAGAAAGAGCTTTAATACGCACAGAAGATAATGCTATAGCATCTTTCCTGCCCCTTTTGGACGACATTCATCGTACACTGTTCTCTGCCAAAGAGCATAAAGCCGCTGATTCGTTTATCTCAGGGATAGAGCTGATAAAGGATAATTTTGAAAATATATTGGAGAGTAGAGGGGTTTCTGCCATTGAAACTGTTGGAGAGGAATTCGATCCTGAATTTCATGAGGCAATGATGGTGGAAAACGATCCTAAAAGTAAAAATAATATTATCCTCGAAGAATTTGAAAAGGGTTATAAGCATAACGATAGAGTGCTGCGTCATGCAAAAGTAAAGGTAAACAAAATTTAGAATGGCTAAAGACTACTACGACATACTTGAGGTAACCCGTTCCGCTACCGAGGAAGAGATAAAAAAGGCTTATAGAAAGCTCGCCATGAAATATCATCCCGACAGAAATGCGGGCGACAAAAATGCCGAGAAAGATTTTAAAGACATTTCGCACGCATACTCCGTACTCTCCGACCACGAGAAAAAAGCCAGATACGACCAATTCGGAGAAGCCGGGGTTAAGGGTGCCGGAGGAGGTGGATTTGATCCTTTTGCCGGTGATGCTTTTGATCTGTCAGATGCGTTAAGGACATTTATGGAACAAGGTTTTGGCGGAATGGGCGGGTTCGGCGATTCGTTCGGGTCTCAGCGTTCAAGAGGAAGTCGCAGTCTGAGGGGCAGTAACCTAAAATTGACGCTTGAGGTTACGCTTGAAGAAGTGTTTAATGGTGTGGAGAAGAAGCTGAAGATCAAAAGATTCGAAAGTTGCGAACTGTGCCATGGTGAGGGAGCAGAACCGGGCAGCAGCAAAAAAATATGTCCTGTATGCCAGGGACAGGGTCAGGTCAGGCAGGTCTCTCGTTCACTTTTCGGTCAGTTCATAAACGTTCAATTATGCTCGAACTGTAATGGCGAGGGGCAGATAATCGATCATCTCTGTAAAAGTTGTGGAGGCAGCGGCAGAAAAAGGGTAAGCAGAACGATTTCTGTCAACATTCCTCCCGGAGTGGATACAGGCAATTACCTGACTCTCACAGGTGACGGAAATTCGGGTGAGCAAGGAGCTCCACGAGGCGATCTGATAGTATTTATTAAAGTCAAAGAGCATAAGTACTTCGTCCGGGATAATCGAAATGTTCTTATTGAGGTAAAAGTTACATTTACCCAGGCAGCGTTGGGAACCGAGATAGAGGTTCCGACTATTACGGGCAAGGCAAATCTGAAGATCCCGGCGGGCATTCAGTCCGGTAAGATGTTAAGGATGAGAGGTAAGGGGTTACCTGATGTTCGCGGCAGCAGAAAAGGCGATCAATTGGTCAGGATACAAGTTTGGACACCGTCAAAGCTCAGTAAAGAGCAGAGGGCATTGTTAGTGAAATTGGAAGCAACCAATGGTTCCGCTCCAACGGATAGGATAGGAAAAGGTTCATTTGCCAATTTAGCGGCGGATATTTTATAATAGTTTTAAACGACTCAACTTTATGAAAAAACTTTTTACAGATAAAGAATCAGCCGCTATAAGCTTTTTAGCGGTGACATTCCTATTAGGTATGGGTGTTGATTTTTACAGAGATAAGAGTGTCGAGGACAGGTTAGCCGAATCGATTCCAAAGTTAATTGCGGAAGACAAGAAGTTTAAAGAAGCTGCTGCAATGCTTCAATCGGAATATGACTTTGCTATCAACATAACAAAGCTTAACGATGATGGGACGCTTCATTCGATAGAGTTAAACAGAGCTTCACTGAACGGATTGAAGCTGTTGCCCGGGATAGGACCGATAATAGCCGAGCGGATAATCAACATGAGAGATTCAAACGGTTATTTTCAATCTGTAGATGAGCTGCTGACTATTAAGGGCATAGGAAAAAATAAACTGAATCTGATCAAACCATTTATCATCATAGGAGATGAAGCTGAGAATGTTACTAATCAATAAAATCCGAGAATTATTGAGCAAGATTAAACTTTACGATAAAAAGCTATCACCTTATTTTGATGCAATTATTGCTGTACTTGTATTGATGTTCATTGCTGTATTGTTTGTTCCGAGGTCTCTCTGGAGTGAAGAGGACGCGCTGAGAGATGAATGCAGAGTTCGGATGGAAAACCTCTATGAGCTCGAAATTGAATTTTATAGATTGGTCAACAGATTTCCTGAGTCACCCGAAGAGGCGCTGATGATTGTCAACATGGCTCTTGATTCAGTTAGAGCTGATACGAATTTTTACGGTGCGGAAACGCTAAGAGTTGGTACCATGATATATGCAATAGATACTCAGGGAGACCTCGTAGCAAGGGTTGACACCTTGATGAACGGACCGATCAGTGAGGAACTGTTTAGCTGTCCGTTTGTTCATGAAAGATACGTGATCGATATAGAGAACAACAGAACGATATATATTGCGTGTCCCATCAGGCAAGAACTAAATCCATTTAAAATTACAATGGTTGAGACAGACGATTCCCTGAGAAGCCTATTTGCTGAAATAATTCAAGAGAAGAACTATGAATTGAAGACATTAGCCTCAATTCATGACGTACTGCCCTTGCAAAAGGAATGGAAACCTGAACTAATAGTAATAGATGATCGCGCTATCAACGACGAAACTTTCGGGATAGTGGATCAGCTCTTCGATAATGACAAGGATGTTATAGTTCTCTTAATGATGCAGATGGAACCGGCTTATATAGAAACGGTGGAAGATTCTGCTGACACTACGGAGGTGGATAGCAGTTTGCATGCTGCTGACAGTACGGCTCTGTCAGATTCTTCGGCAGCAATGGCTATGGATAGCGCGGGCGCTTCCGATGGCAGTGATGTGGTAGAGAGCGCTGAAGTCAGAGAAAAAGTTGTAAGAAAAATGCCGATTGTCTCCGCCACGGTTCCCTATTCGTTCACTCTTGGTGATCTGAAGGACAAAATAGATGAATCGGTACTTATCTCTCCCAGACGCTGGTTGAGGGAGGATTATTACAAGAGAAGGTATTTGGTTTTCACTATGGTGGATTCGATCCACGGATTCATCGAAGATGGGGATAGATCTTGGCTTGATAACGATAGGTAAATTAAAGTGAAACTTTCAGAGGCTAAAAAAGATTGAACGATGAGAGCTATAATCAGCTGCCGAATCTTGGCATAACCGTTGAGGGAAATGTTCTTCGTTCGGTGGAAGTCGCTTATGAAGATAAGAGCACTAAAGTTCTTGCCGTAAACGAAGTCGAAGCTTCAGACGATCTTTGGGCGGCAATAAGTTCCGGTACGGATGCCAAGGATAAGATACTTTCTTATCTTGAGCCAATCATTGAGGGATTACCGGGTCGTCCGAATTCTATATCATTTGCTTTGAATCGTTTATGGTCACTGATAAGCGTTCATCATGTTGATTCGGGGCTGCCGGATGATGAAAAAGATGAATTCGTCAAATGGGAAGCGGAAAAAAAACTTGGATACTCTTCAAATGATTATCTGATAGATACATATCTCCTCACAGAGGAGCTGCCTAAATATAGCAAGTATCTCTCCGTCGCCATAAACAATAACCTCATCCAGATGTTTCAGTCCTTAAGTTCATCGGTTGATATCCCTGTGGAGTTTGTTGATGTGGATATATTTGCGGGTATAAATAGCGTATTATTTACCTATGCTCAAGCCAGAACAGGAAAAGTGGCAATCTTGCGGCATCTTGATGACAATTATTCGGTCACAATACTTAAGGACGGAGAGTTTACCGGAAACGCATTTTTTCATGTAGATAACGACGGTTCCACGTACTTGCTTGACAGGACGGAAAAGGATCAAGGCTTTGAGGAATTGATAACGTCATTATCGGCTGATAATAATTCCGATCCTCTCAAAGTAGTTGAAAAGCTGTTTATTTATAACGGAACTCAAAAGGGAGAACTGCTTACCCATTTTACCGCGCTTTACGATAAGGTCAGTATCATTGAAGTAGACCCCTTTAAAGGATTAGAACTCCACGAAAGTATCTCCGCACCGTTACTAAGCAAAAATTCAGGTCGTTTTACCGAGACGCTCGGAATGGCGATAAGACCTATAATTGAGGATGAGGTTTTATAGTTCTAATGGTGAAGATAAACTTATTAAAGAAAGGCGGACCTGTTGAGGAGGAGTTTCCCCCGGTAGAAGAAAATTCTGTAGAAACACCCGAACCGGATAAGAAAGAGAAATCCAAGAAGGCTAAAAAGAAGAGCGGAAGTCTGAAGCTGATATTGTTTATCCTCATGGTCGGCGCAATAGGGGGTTCAGGGTATTTAGCGTATTTACAGGGCTGGTTTTTAGGTGGCGATGAATCCTCTCCTGTGGACACTATGGTCGTAGCTGACGAGACTCCTATGGATAGCCCTAAAGAGTCCAAAACCGTTGAAAAATCAATTAAAAAACCACCGCCCAACAAACTTACAATAGTGGATAAAAAACCTAAGCCGGCTCAATCCAAACCGAAAACGAAGATCGGTACAAAGAAATTACCGAATAAAGCGGTTCAAAAGAGGGGAAACGAATTAGCCCAGGTAATTGAGGGAAGAATCCTCCTTGATGTCTTCAGGTCCATTATATCATCGGTAAACGATGGTATGAGCAATTTGAAACTAACCGTTTCTAACAGCGGAGTAACCCTTGCTTTAGGGATGAATTCGAGAGAAGAAGCTGCTTTGCTGCTTCGAAGTATACGAGAAAAGTGGCCGATGAGCAATCTAAGGGCTGTACGGTTTGAAAGACCCAATTCTCCTTCTGAATACGCATATGCGACCCAATTTAGCGGTTCTGTCCAATTCAAAGGAAATGTTCCGAAATCGAGTGATAAAAAAAGAAGCATGTTGAAGATAAAACCATTTAAGAAGAGAGTGACCACGCTCATCGCTGCGCATGGATTGAAATTGGTCAAATTCAATACGAGCTCTAAGGTTCAGATGAGAGGAAACTCATCTATCCCGATAACGATCACTGCTAACGGTTCAAAGGAATCAATAAGCAAGTTTATCGATTCTCTTGCAAAACTTGATGCTGCTTACGGACTTGCAAGAGCATCCATCCTGAGCAAAGATTCCGCATCATCGACGGTTTCGTTATACCTTAATCTCATCATGTCCGACAGTAAGGCTTTATCCTGATCAATGGTGAGGATAATATCCGGTAGCCATCGTGGTCTGCGGCTCTCAAGTCTTCCCGGTGAGGATATACGTCCTACTGCTGACAGGACGAAAGAATGGATTTTTAGCGTAATGACCAGTATAGAAGGAGCTAAAATACTTGATCTCTTCGCCGGCACGGGAAATCTCGGTATCGAGGCGCTGAGCAGAGGGGCAAAGAGTGTCACATTTATTGAACATTCTGCAAAAGCGGTAGAATTGATCAAGACGAATGTCGAAAAAATACACGCGTCTGAAAAAGTAAAAGTTATTCGTAACGATTCGATAGACCAGCTTATAGCATGGGAATCGGAACGATGGGACATAATATTGGCTGACCCGCCATATAAATATGACAGTCTGCCGGAGTTGATATCCGCAGCCACCGATTCATTAGAGGAAAACGGCTTTTTTATTTTGGAAGCCTCTTCAAAGATGAGAGAGAATTTTCCTCTGAAACCGAACCGTGTAAAGAAAATGGGTCGAACCACGGTTTACATATTCGAGGAAGGCAAATGAAAATAGCCGTATATCCGGGAACATTTGATCCTATAACCAACGGTCATGTTGATATAATCAATAGAAGCGCCAAACTTTTTGATAAGATCATTGTGACGGTGGCGGTCAACACACAAAAAACACCTTTGTTCGATCTAGCTGAACGGGTGGAAATGATCCGTCAGGCGCTCGGAAATGATGAAAAAATAGAGGTTGACCAATTTGATGGATTGATAGCGGAATATTTAAAACGTGTAAATGCGTCTGCCATGATCAGGGGATTGAGAGCGGTCTCTGATTTCGAATTCGAATTTCAGATGTCATTGATGAACAGAAAATTAAATCCTGATGTCGAAACCGTATTCCTGACACCGGCGCAGGAATACATTCATCTTAATTCCACGATAGTGAAAGAAGTTGCGAGTTTCGGCGGTGACGTAAGCGAATACGTACCCGATTATGTCAGAACCAAGCTTCAGGAAAAGTATAAGAAATAACACTCAATGCATTACACAGATAGAATAATTGAAAACGCAAAGCAGGTTAATTCTCATGTGGTACTGCCCGAAGGGGAGGACGTTCGAACGATAACCGCAGCTTCTCGATTGACTGAAAGGGGCATTTCGAAAGTGACGATGTTGGGTGACAGTGCAAAGATACTTCGATCTGCTATGAGTGGCGATGTCAACTTAAAAAATGTTTCAATCATCAATCCTGTTTCCTCCGAATACGAAAATGAATTCAGTGAATTAGTTTTAAATCGTCTTCTGAAAAAAGGAGTGAACAGTAAAAAAGCGCAGGAGCTCTGTAAAATCTCCTTGAATTTCGGCGCGCTGATGGTGTTATCCGGAAAGGCAGATGCCTGTGTTGCGGGGGCAGTGAATACGAGCGCTGATGTAGTGAGAGCCGCTCTTCGTTTCATAGGTCTAAGGGAAAACACTCGAGCTCTTTCCAGCACATTCCTTATGATATCTCCGACAGAAGATAAAGCGTTCACATTCGGAGATTGCGGAGTGATACCCGATCCGAGTGCGGAACAGTTAGCGGAAATAGCGGTGGAATCAGCCGATTCTCATTTATTGCTCACGGGAGAAGTTGCTAAGATAGCGTTTCTTTCATTTTCAACTAAAGGGAGCGCGAAACATAAGCGAGTCAGTAAAGTAAACGAGGCTCTGAAGATTGCGAAGAAACTAAGACCGGATCTTGAGATGGATGGTGAATTGCAGTTTGATGCGGCTGTTGATGTTGCAATAGGCGCAAAAAAAGCCGAGGGTGGCGAAGTAGCCGGAAAAGCGAATGTGATGATTTTTCCTGACCTTGACAGCGGAAACATCGGCTACAAGATCGCTCAGCAGCTTGGAGGTTACACGGCTTTGGGACCTCTCCTGCAAGGTCTGAAGTCTCCTATGCACGACCTGTCGAGAGGGAGTTCGGCGGATGATATTGTATTAGTGTCAGCTATTGCTGCGCTTCAATCAGTGAAAAACAGTGAAATTAAAAAGGAATTTTATGCCAACATATGATTATAAATGCTCCAGTTGTGGAGAAATTTACGAACTTTTTCAATCGATGAACGACAAACCGAAAAAAAAGTGCCGGAACTGCGGACGGAACACTGCTGTCAGATTAATAGGGGGCGGTTCGGGGCTTATATTCAAAGGTTCGGGTTTTTATATCACGGACTATAAAAATAAAAAAACGGGCGAATCAAAATCCGGCGAGAAGGAAACTAAAAAAGCAAAAAAAGAATCAACGGTAAAGGAGACTGCGAAAAACAGCTCCACCGCAAACAATGCAGCTAAAGGCGCTTCCGGCGAATAACGACAAGCTCATCGAACAATAATAGTAGGTATATGAAAGATTATAAATGTCATACGATAAAATAAAGCAGCCTGAATCCGGCGAAAAGATTACATTTGAAAACGGGAAAATACAGGTTCCGTCAAATCCGATAATTCCATTTATAGAGGGTGACGGAATCGGACCTGATATCTGGAGAGCAGCAAAATATGTGATGGATGCAGCTGTAGAAAAGGTGTACGGTTCTAAGAGGAAGATCGAATGGATGGAAATCTATGCCGGTGAAAAGGCGCAGGAACTTTATGGCGAACAGTTGCCGGACGAGACGATAAACGCCATAAGAGACCATATTGTTGCTATCAAGGGACCGCTTACCACGCCGATAGGGGGCGGGTTCAGAAGTTTGAATGTGACGCTTCGGCAGGTAATGGATTTATATGCCTGTATCAGACCCGTAAAATATTATAAAGGTGTTCCGAGTCCTGTCAAAAATCCCGATAATATGAACATCGTCATCTTCAGAGAGAATACGGAGGATGTTTACTCCGGTATCGAATGGCAGGAAGGAAGCGATGAAGCGGCTCAGATAATCAATTATATTAAAGAAAAATTCGGCAAGGAGATACGGTCGGATTCGGGTATAGGCATAAAACCGATGAGCGTTTTCGGGACAAAACGTCTTGTGCGAAAGGCTGTTGAGTATGCGATTGCAAAGAATCGAAAGACTCTGACGCTGGTTCATAAGGGTAACATAATGAAGTACACCGAAGGAGCCTTTAGAGATTGGGGATATGAACTGGCTGCCGAAGAATTCGGTAATGAGACTTTGACCGAGCAAGCTCTTTGGGATAAGTACGACGGGAATCTCCCCGATGGCAAGATTCTCGTTAACGACAGGATAGCGGACAGCATGTTTCAGCAGATACTGACACGCACGGAAGATTACGAAGTTGCGGCTACGCCGAATCTTAACGGCGATTACCTTTCGGATGCATGCGCCGCTCAGGTCGGCGGGCTTGGTATGGCGCCGGGAGCGAATATCGGAGATGAGATAGGTCTATTTGAAGCCACTCACGGAACGGCTCCTAAGTACGCGAATAAAAATATGGTTAACCCGGGTTCGCTGCTTCTGTCGGGAGTGATGATGCTGAATTATCTTGAATGGAATGAAGCGGGAGAACTGATAGAATCCGCCCTCGAGAAAACTATCTTGCAGAAACGCGTTACATATGATCTCGAACGGCAGATGGACGGCGCTACCAAATTAGGAACGTTCGAGTTCGCTGAAGCGATAACCGAAAACCTCTAATCAGGACAGATTATGTTCGTAGATTATGCCGTTATTAAAGTCAAAGCGGGTGACGGAGGTAACGGGATAATAAGCTTCCGCCGGGAGAAGCACGTTGCCAAAGGAGGACCCAACGGAGGCGATGGAGGCAACGGCGGTGATATTATTGCCGAGGTCGATACAAATTTATCCACTCTGAAAGACATCAAATACAGGAAAAGTTATAAGGCGGGAAGAGGGGGGCATGGCTCCGGCTCCAACAAAACCGGCAAAAACGGTGAACCCGCTATTTTGAAAGTGCCACCCGGCACGATAATAAAAGACAGGTTGACGGGAAAGATCATCGCTGATCTGACCAAAACGAACGAGCGAGTCGTAATAGCCGCCGGCGGGAAGGGTGGGAGAGGGAACGCAAGGTTTGTGACGGCTACTTTTCAGAACCCGAACGAATCGGAATTAGGACGGAGGGGCGAAGAAATTGAATTTGAGATGGAACTCAAACTGCTTGCGGATGTCGGATTGGTCGGCTATCCGAACGCAGGAAAATCTACGCTTCTTTCTCGAATAAGCGCGGCGCGACCGAAGATAGCCGATTACCCTTTTACGACGCTTGAGCCTAATCTCGGGATAGTAAGCGTGGAAGAATATAAAAGTTTTCTTGTTGCGGATATTCCCGGATTGATCGAAGGGGCTCATGAGGGGAAGGGTCTCGGCGACCGGTTTTTGAAACATATCGAACGAACAAAAATGATACTGTATATTATAGACTGTCTTGAAGAGTTGCCGGAAGATGCGTTTGATAAATTGAAGAACGAACTCGCATCCTATTCAACCGATCTTTCCAAAAAACCATTTATGATAGCTTTGAATAAGATAGATTCGTCGGCAAACAGAGACGATGTCCGGAGTTTGAAGATAGGAGATAAGCAACCTTACGTCATTTCCGCGGTGACGGGTGAGGGCGTTAAAGAACTGATTTACGGAATATGGGATGAGCTCAAAAAACTTTCCGATTGAAGACCTGCTGAGGCTTTATAATGCCCCAAACGTTGGTCCCACAACGTTTATAGCGTTAGTTGAGGAATTCGGTTCACCCGCTGAAGTGTTCGGTAAATCAAGCAGTGAACTCTCTAAATTCAAGGGGATAACAACGGAACGGGCAGTCGCAATTCTCTCCGCTGATTCGAAGGAATTTATTTCAAATCAATTAGAGTCTGTGGAACGGAGCGGATGCAGACTCGTTTCTTACTGGTCTGATGACTATCCGAACAGGTTGAAAACGATATACGACCCTCCGCCGTTTTATTTCATCAAAGGGGAGATAACAGAAGATGACGCTTATTCTCTGGCTGTCGTCGGCACAAGAGGAGTAACCGAATACGGCAAGGTGATGACGGAGAAAATCGTTACCGAGCTTGCGAGAGAAGGCTTGACGATAATCAGCGGACTTGCGGCAGGCGTGGATTCGCTCGCTCATAAGGCTGCTCTCAATATCGGAGGGCGAAGCATAGGAGTGCTCGGTTCGGGATTGGACAGGATATACCC
>JADFMS010000076.1 GCA_022563775.1 Fidelibacterota bacterium
TGACCCACGGAATAAATATCGCTGAAAGTAAGAATATCATTTTCTTGACGTTGTAGTCAGAATAAAGAATCCATAATAAAATAGATGTGAAGAGATAGGTGAATATATGTGCTCGCGGGTGAGAGGCTGCCTGCAAAAACCCGGATGAAATAACGAGCGTGAGAAATCGCGCTAACGGGTGGATGCCGGGATAGATTTTTTTTATTGTGGAGTTTAAAACCCCGATAATTATCAAAAATATTGTGATCTTTAGAATAAGAATCCCGCCACTCCCGAAAACGCTGTTTAGCGAAGCAAAAATAGCGCTTGTGAGCCATTTGTGATTTACCCAGGGGTAATCAGGATATGTGTAAGAATACTTATTGACGGTCGGCATGGAACCGCTTTCTAAAATCTCCCCGCCATAAGTGAGATGTCCGAAAAAATCCGTATCGGCTTCATTTAACGAAAATAGGATGACTCCCAGTCCAAGGCTGATTAAAAGTACTAAATCAGGTGTCTTTTTGGTATCGCTCACAGTCTAATAAATGAAAGTGATAATTTTGAAGCAAGATTTATTATTTCGTACTACAGGAGGTATGGAGATTATGTTATGTAGCACTCATTTCAGTGCTTTTGAATGATTAACACTTGACATACTTTTAGAATGAATATATATTACCGACCGTACATGGATGGGCGATTAGCTCAGTTGGTTAGAGTGCCACGCTCACATCGTGGAGGTCACTGGTTCGAGTCCAGTATCGCCCACATGAATGAGTAAAATTGAGGTTGAAGATAAGCAAAAATAAAATTATTGGAGACGGTAAGTGAGGTCACCGCAAATTCGGAGACCATCTATAATGCCTCTTCGAAAGATAAATCTGCATTTAAGAATGCCCCTTAGCTAAGGGGTATTTTTTTTGACGTGAAAGTAAAGGATGTAACTAAAATATTGAATGAGTGGGCGCCGGAGGATAGCGCATCGGAATGGGATAACGTAGGGTTGCTGATAGGATCGGACGAAGAGGAATTAACCGGGATATTAGTTGCCCTCGATGCCACCGAAAGGGTTGTGGAAGAGGCTATAAGCACGGACTCTAATTTAATTATCTCACATCATCCGATAATATTCGAGCCTTTAAAAGCATTAAGGAAAGAAGAACACCCTGCGTCTGTAATCTACCAACTCATAAAGAACGATATTTCACTTTATACAATGCACACAAATTTGGATGCCGCTGCAGGTGGTGTGAACGAGGAGCTGGCAAGCAAGTTAGGGCTTGTGGATATCGAACCTTTAAATTCTGATGCAGAAGGGCGGTATGGTAGAATCGGAAAGATTGACACAGAGTTGAGCTTAAGCCAGTTTCTTGAAAAGATTAAATCGGTACTCAATGTAGAGGCGCTGACTTATAGAGGTAATCTGGATAGCTCTGTCAAAATAGTCGCTATCTCTTCAGGCTCAGGAGGAGCGTTTTTGGAGACTGCCATTGAGAAGAATGCTGATGTATTTGTCAGCGCTGATTTCAAGCACAGCCATTGGCTTCAGGGAGGCGACAGGATCGCCCTGATTAACGCAGGGCATTTTGAAAGCGAACGGGTAGTCAAACAGCCGATAAAAGATTACTTGGAGAACAGGATTGATTTCGGAAAAATACAGGTTAGAATATCGGAATCCGAATCAAACCCGTTTGTTTTATTCAATGGAAATGCGAACACATAATAAATTGCAAAACAAGAAAGAGTCATTTAGGAGACAGTAATGCGGGAAGCATTGGAAAAATTGATTGAGTTACAAATCGTTGATTCCAAACTAAACGAAATCGAAGAGCTTCGAGGCAGCTTGCCTCACGAAGTCGAACAATTGAAAAACGATCTTGGAGGGACGCAAAAGTCTTTAGAGGAAAGCGGCAGCCGTATCGAGGAAATTGATTCGCAGATAAGAGATATTGAAGGAAATATTGCACAGGCAAAACAAAAACTGGAAAAATATAAAGAACAGCTGTATGCTGTGAATACGAATAAGGAATATGACGCGCTCACACATGAGTTGGAAGCGATGCAGAACGCAATCCGTGAGAGTGAAAATCAGATACTTGATCTGATGGGCGAAAAAGAAGAGAATGAAGAAACAAACAAAAACTCCAAAGCCCTGTTAGAGGAAATTCAACAGGACCTTGAAACGAGGTCAAAAGAGTTGGACCTGAAAATCAATGAGACAAAGAGTTCCGAGACCAAATACCTGAAACAAAGGAAAAAGATCGCTCCGATGATCTCCAAAGCGCTATTTTCAAAATATGAGAAGATTAGAGAAGCAAAGAACGGTCGAGCAGTAGTTCCGGTAATTCGAGGCGCATGCGGAGGTTGTTTCCACAGCCTTCCGCCTCAACTTGTAGTAGAGGTTAAAAAGATGGAAAGAATTATTAATTGCGAAGCATGCGGTAGAGTACTGATACCGCATGAAGCAATTGTTGAAAATTAAAATTAATGCTTCAAGCAGGCCGGGCGATCGCCTCTTCCCGATTTCGGGGAGGGGAGGAAAGTCCGAACTCCATACAGAGAGGTGCTCTCTAACAGAGAGGTTTCGCGAGGAACGGCAAGTGCAACAGAAAGAATACCGCCGATTTCCGATTTTATCGGAAAGGTAAGGGTGAAATGGTGGTGTAAGAGACCACCAGTTCCGGGGGTGACTCCGGAAGCTATGTAAACCCCACCTGGAGCAAGATCAAGTAGAAAAGTATGCGTATCTGGCGCTTATCCCGGATTACCGGGATAGCTTTTCGGGTAGATCGCTTGAGCGCTGCGGTAACGCACCGCCCAGATAGATGATCGCCATCCCGGTTTTCCGGGAGACAGAATTCGGCTTACAGGTTTGCTTGGAGCAATAATACTTCAAATGCTGGTTATATATGGATAAAGTCTGGACCTTTCCTACTCTTGATGAGAAGAGTATATCGTCGTTATCGAAGGAGACCGGGCTCTCCGATTTAATAGTCTCCATACTTTTGAACAGGGGGATAGAAAACTTAGAGCAGGCAAAATTATTTTTCAATCCGGAAGAGGAACACTTTCACGATCCTTTTTTGTTAACGGATATGTCAAAAGCAGTCGAGATTATCCAGAGGCATATAGAACAGGATAATCACATACTGATTTACGGGGATTACGACGTAGACGGGACTACAGCGACGTCAATAATATACCTGACTCTCCGTCAAATGGGTGCCCGGATTACGTACTACATCCCGGTACGCAGCGAAGGTTACGGGCTTTCAGCAGGTGGAATAGAATCAGCCAATCAGGTGGGTGTAAAACTTATTATAACCTGCGATTGCGGCATCACGGCGCATAGTGAAATCGAGCTCGCAAAATCATACGGCATAGACGTGATAGTGACGGATCATCATGAAGTTGTCGATCAACATCCCGATGCGCTCGCGGTGATCAATCCGAAACGCCATGACTCAACTTATCCCTACAGAAATTTATCCGGCGCCGGCGTCGCCCTCAAATTAGCTCAGGCATTAAAAAAGAATCAGAATCCCGATAATTGGTATTCAAGGGAGCTATATGATCTTGCCGCTCTCGGAACCGCCGCTGACATTGTGCCTATGACAGGTGAGAACAGGGTCATTGTATCGCTGGGACTTCCGGAAATCCATAAAGCGAAGAGGATAGGACTCAGGGCTTTATTAAAATCATCAGGATTCAGAAAGCAGCGAATGACCGTAAATGACATTGTGTTCCTGTTTGGTCCGAGGATTAACGCAGTGGGACGTTTGGGAGAAGCAAGGGAGGCTGTGGAGCTTTTTATTTCGAACGATATGGAGCAAGCGACTAAATTAGCGAAAAAGTTCGAGAGATTAAATTCCGAGAGACGGGTGATAGATCAGAAAACCTATGAAGAGGCGGAGCAACAACTGCTTGACCGGTATAATCCCGATCAGCTGTTCGGCGCGGTACTATACGGCGATAAGTGGCATCAGGGCGTAATAGGGATCGTAGCGTCTCGGATAACTGAAAAATATTACCGTCCGTCAGTGATGATCTCCCTTGATGATGACGTTGGAAGAGGTTCCGGAAGGAGCATACCGGGAGTCAACCTGCATGAAGCGCTGACTGAATGTTCCGATCTCTTATTAGGATTCGGGGGTCATGAACAGGCGGGCGGACTCACTATCGAAAAATCAAAAATTCAGGATTTTGTGGACAGGTTCGATGATGTGATCGCCTCGCAATTATCCGAAGACGTGATGACTCCAAAAATCACTGTTGAAGGTGTTATAAAATTTAAAGATATCGATAAAAAGCTCCTTGAAATAGTAGAACGTCTCGAACCATATGGTCCGGGCAATAAACACCCGATATTTGTATCTTATGGTATTGAATCGGCATACAAACCAAACATTGTTGGGGAAAACCACCTGAAGATGAAAGTCAAACAGGGCGGAGTTGTTTGGGATGCGATCGGTTTTAACATGGCGGAGGACCTTACAAGAGTATTAAATCCGCCCGAGGAAGGTTTGAAAATCGCATATGTTATCGAAGAAAACAGTTGGAACGGCAACACCAGCATTCAATTAAATTTGAAGGATATTCAGTAGATGGGCGGAAGGATTGATATAGAACAGACTAAGCAAGCAAAATGAAAAAGTATACAACGACCATTAAAAAGAAATCAAAAGAATACCTATCCCGGAAAGCCCACTTCGAAGAGTTGTTGGAAGAGTTGAATTCAAGAGCCGAAAAGACAAAAACACATGAGAAATCGCGCGAGGAGCGGCTTATTAAAAAGGGTAAATATCCCGCAAGGGCAAAAATAGACCAAATACTTGATAAGGACGCTACCGTTACGGAAATAGGCTTATTCGCCGCGGACGGTATGTACGAAGACATAAAAGGTGGTTATAAATCGGGGGGTGTGATAACGGTAATAGGCGAGGTGTCGGGAAGAAAGTGCGTGATCATCGCAAATGACCCGCTCGTAAAATCCGGAGCGT
>JADFMS010000029.1 GCA_022563775.1 Fidelibacterota bacterium
GACACATTTGCCAACTGTCTTTCGAGATTTCTGACGCCTGACTCCCGCGTATAAGAATGTACTATCTCCGTTAATCCTGACTCTTCGAATACTAATTTTTTATCAGTTAGACCATGCTCCGAAAGCTGTTTAGGTATTAGGAATTTTCGGGCTATCTGAGTTTTTTCTTCTTCGATATATCCTGAAAACTCGATTATCTCCATCCTATCCCTCAAAGCGGGAGGAATGGTATCCACCATATTCCCGGTGGCTATGAACATCACCTTCGAAAGGTCGAATTCCACCTCCAAGTAATGATCGGAAAAAGTGTCGTTCTGTTCGGGATCAAGAACCTCGAGCAGCGCCGAGGACGGATCCCCGCGAAAATCATTGCCTACCTTGTCTATCTCATCAAGCATAAAAATCGGATTGTTCGTGCCCGCTTTTTTCAGTCCCTGTATAATTCTGCCCGGCAGGGCGCCGATATAGGTTCTGCGATGTCCTCTTATCTCCGCCTCATCATGGACGCCGCCAAGTGATATTCTCACAAATTTTCTTCCCACCGCCTCAGCGATGGATTTGCCCACAGAAGTCTTTCCCGTTCCGGGAGGACCGACGAAACAGAGTATCGGACCTTTCATGTCTGATTTCAGCTTCCGTACCGCAAGATATTCAAGAATCCGCTGTTTTACCTTATGGAGACCGTAATGATCTCCGTCGAGAACTGCCCCGGCAGCTTTTATATCCATATTGTCTTCCGTACTTGTCGACCAGGGGAGATCGATAAGCCAATCGAGATAAGTCCTTGAAACGGTATATTCAGGCGAGGATGGAGGTATTCGGTTCAGCCTGTCGAGTTCTTTTTCCGCAACCTTTTGCGCTTCCGGACTAAGTTTGGCTTCCTCCAGCTTATCTTTCAACTCTTTTAACTCAACTGCTAAGTCATCCTCTTCCCCAAGCTCTTTTTTTATAGCCTTCAGCTGTTCTCTGAGAAAATATTCTCTTTGGGTTTTATTTATCTCACCCTGAACTTCCGTTTGTATTTTTTCACCTAACTGCAGCCGTTGAAGTTCTCTATTGAGAATAATGCTCGCTTCTTCGAGACGTCGGCGAACGCTCACCTCTTCCAAAACAACCTGCTTTTCGGAAGTGCGAATATTCAAAACAGAGATCGCCCTGTCTACGAGTTTACCCGGTTCGTCAATATTCGCTAAGAGAGAAGTATGCTCCATAGAGAGATACGGCGCTATCTCGACAATATCCTGAAAGACGGATCTAATGTTAACAGCCATAGCTTCAATCTCAAGATCGCTCGCGGTTTCTTCATCGGAAATTTGCTGCACAGCTGCTTTTATATATGGTTCTTCCTCTAAATATGTTATCAGTTTTATCCTTTGCAGACCCTGTATGATAGCGCTTTTACTACCGTCAGGCATATCAAAAACCTTCAGCACGGCTGCGAGGGTTCCCCATGAATATAAATCGGTGGATTCCGGATGCTCAATCGAGCCGTCACGCTGTGCGACGACGCCTATCAATTTATTCGTTTCACTTACTTTCGAAATCAGGCTTACAGATTTTTCCCTGCCGATCGATATCGGTATGACCTGTTGAGGAAAGAGTACCGTATTTCTTAGCGGAAGTATCGGTAATACTTCCGGAATATGTTCATTCTCAAATTCTTCCATTTTATCTTTCTCTTGGTTTCAAGTTTGTTTTCAGAATCATTTTTTGCAATATTTGTGCCAATATAACAATTTGGTTTTCAAATCCCCTCTAATCAATGCTGTGAGTCAATATACTGAATCTAACCCGTAAACTCAACAGCTGAGTTAAAACAATTTATACTGCCATTATGTCATAATATCTGTATATATTGCAGTGTAACCGTTTAATTTATTATCTTCTTAATAGGGGGCAGATATTTATAACTCAAAATACTGTCAATAGGAGCGAATTCAAAAATGTCGTCAATTCCCTTATCAGAAATAAGTCCGTGACGCTTTGACATCGCAGCCAATTTGATTATTGAGGGTCTGACCGGATCATACGTAACAACCATCCTTATGAAAGCCTTATCTGCGACCTGCTTGGAAATTTTTTCTCCTATTACAGCCTCTATCCCATCAGAAATAATTTCCAAAGATTCATCCTTATGATTACGGATCCACAACGTAGTTTTTATATGCGCTTTTAGAAACCGCTCGACAGCCTCCGGATACATCTGAAGGAATTCGAGACGGCATACCATCAGCGTTGAGGCGAATATTGATTTCGTCCACAATGAACTTTCGTTTATGAATGTGTATCCCCCCCCTTCAACGATCAATTTCGATGCCCAAGGTTCCGGAAACCATGCTCCTATTACTGAATGTCGCGAGAATGTAGACAATAACTCATCCCTGCTGATAGGTGAAAATTGAATTTCGCCCCTTTGCAAGGAGCGACTCAAACCTTCCGATGAAAAATACTCCTTAATCGCAAGATGTTGAGAACCGTTGAACTCCGGGATAGCAATTGTTTTTCGTTTAAAATCATTCATATGACCAGGCGTCACTTCTCTTTGTACCACGAAAAGAATTCCCCCGCTGCTCA
Organism: Fidelibacterota bacterium; assembly: GCA_022563775.1. The sequence continues at coordinate 2,575 of JADFMS010000029.1, forward strand.
CCCCACCTATTACCCGAATCAAGTTTCTATCAGAACGGGAATGGCTGATGATAGCGGACAAAGGATCAACGAACGCAATATCCAATTCATTTTGAGCTAACGCCCTCATCACCGAGGCGCCGGTCAGATAAAGTGCGGGCTTAAAATCAATCCCTTTCAGATTGAGCTTATACTGTTTCTTCTCTATGCCTACAAATGCTTGAGCATGGGTAAAGTCGGGCATAAAACCGAGCCGTAATTCGTCAGGAAGATTCGCATCCTGTTTCTGAGCACATCCGCCAATCAGAAAGAAGAATAGAATAATTATACCGTCAGAGAAAAAAATATGTTTTAATTTTACAGATGTTTTACTTATAGTTTTCAAATACTGCATATTCATAAATTCATGTGCGTTGAACTGCTTATACATAATATAGCCTTACATTCGTAAAATGAAAGATGTAGAAATCATCTGATATAAAAGCCCCCGACTTTCATCAGGGGCTTTATTTTACAACGAATCTGAAAAGGTGTGGAATTGTATTTAAATAAAGATTACTCTTCTTCACCTTTTTCCTTGTCGCCGTATACTTTTTGCCATACAAGTAAGCCGGTACCTATTGAGACGGCAATAGCTGCGGGAAGATATATATCTACTCCCGTTTGCTCGACTAACCATATTCCGATAAACATTCCAATACCCCCGAACAGAAATATTAAAGCCCATTTTGCTGTGTTGTAACGATTTAATGGTTTAGAGTATAAAATCTTAAGATCTTCAGTACTAATATCTTTTTCAATAAGAAGTTGTCTCTCTTTGCTCCTTGTCATCAAATGAAATGATATTACAAACCCGATTATTATAAATAATATGATAGGAATCAGTTCTCCCATTATTTTTCTCCTTTCAGTGTTATTCTTTCTAACTATGACAATCAGCTCTTAAGAAATGTTGCATCATTAACAAAAAAATTGATAAATTCATTGACCTATTAGACTGCAACAAAATTGGATAATTGTTTGTCTTACAATTATAGATGGAAAATGTATCTTTTATGACCGGGCCGAATGATAGCGATTTAATTAAAAAAACATTAGAGGGAGATGATCACTCATTCTCTTTGTTGGTTGACAAGTATAAGGATTTTGTATTCAGTATGGCAGTGCGGATTTTACAAAATGAACAGCTCGCCGAGGAGGTGGCACAAGATTCGTTTTTGAACGCTTATAAAGCGCTAAAAACCTTTAAAGGGAAGAGTAAGTTCAGTACCTGGTTATACAGGATCACATACAATGTCGCTCTCAATGCTCTGAAAAAAGAGAATAGAAATAGAGATTTCTTTTCCGATCAAGAACCCGAAGAATATGTTAGCAACTCCAGTTCTAATCAAATTAACAATTCAACGCTGGACAATATAGTACGCAATGATAATGGGAATATAGTCCGTGAGTCTGTCGCTAAACTACCCTCTAAATTTGCTTCTATTCTTACCATGTACCATCTTAATCAGATGAAATATAATGAAATTTCCGAACTGACAAACCTGCCGATAGGAACAGTAAAATCACACATTCATAGAGGCAGAATTTTACTTAAAACTTTGATTCTTGAAAATTATAATAAGCAGGAGCTGAACTGATGGATCATATCGAAGAAACAAAATTACATTCTTACGCAGATGATGAACTGATTGAATCTGAACTGAATTCTATTAAATCTCACTTAAACAATTGCCTGGGCTGCTCTGCCGCCTATCAAGATATATTAAGTTTAAAGCAGGCAATCAGTGATTCGGGATTATTAAAGCCATCTGAAAATTTCACCGTCAGCGTGATGAAGAAGATTTCAACTATTTCCTTGATTGCCCCTCTGAAACAAAAAAATGACATTCTCTTTAAACTGCCTTACCTGTTTGCCGCAACACTATCGGCAATGGTTTTAATATTTATTCTAATGACCGATTCAGATACTCAATCCTCTTTAACATTACAAGAGAGGGTGCAAATCTCGTTAAATGATGATACGATATTAGGTCATTTTTCATTGAAACTGTACGAGTATGGAAATTCCCTATACACTATTTTCATGGGCAGCAACGCCGATGATTTCGGCGGTTCTTCCGCTCTCGTCATGATGCTGGTATTTGCGGGAAGCATATTGATATTTCAATTGTTTGAATATTTTCAAGATCGGATTCGCAAACACAGCCAAATGATGAACTTATTCGTTTAAGATTTATTAAATCCGTATGGCATTACAGTTATTATTCGGTCGAAACAATCCCATATTTTTTCATCTTACGCCACAATGTTGTTCTTCCGATTCCGAGCAGATCAGCAACAGAACCGTAATTATAATTGTTCTTATTCAATGTAATTCTAATATGCTTCTCTTCGAGCTCTTCAAGAGTCATCCCTTTTGTAGATGAATCTGAAAGCAGAGTGTTGCTGTTCCCCAATATTCCCTCAGGCAGATCAATTGGCAATATTGTTGGTGAATCAGACAATACTGCTGCTCGTTCTATCACATTCTGAAGCTCCCTTACGTTTCCGGGCCACTGATATTGAATGAGCAGATCAGCGGCAGAATCTGATAATTTGAATTTTTCGTTTTGAGTTCTATTTGAATGATCGTGTAAAAAATGATTTGCCAAAGCCAATATATCATCAACCCTTTCCCGCAGCGGAGGAACCACAATCTCCACAACGTTCAAGCGATAATAAAGATCTTCGCGAAATTTCTTTTCTTTCACTTCGTTCAACAAATTTTTATTGGTGGCAGCCATTACCCTTACATCTACCTTGGTACTCGTATTTCCTCCTACAGGAGTGATCTCATTATCCTGCAACGCCCGAAGAAGTTTCACCTGGAGCATCAACGGTAGCTCTGCAATTTCATCTAAGAAAAGGACTCCTCCATCCGCAGCATGGAAAATACCCGGTTTATTCTCTATGGCTCCTGTAAACGCTCCCTTAACATAACCGAAAAGAGTACTTTCAAGTAAGTTCTCAGGTATTGCGCCACAATTTATTGCTATAAAAGGCTTGTCTCCCCGCTTACTCGATTTATGAATTGCTTTTGCGACTAGCTCTTTGCCGGTGCCCGTCTCGCCTGATATGATAACTATCGCATCTGTCGGGGCTACCTTATAAATAAGCTCGAAGACTTTTTGCATCTGGTGGGAACGTGCTATGATGCTTTTAGAAATATCCCATTTATCCGACTCACTCCAGTTCAGAAAATCTTTAACTCGGCTCTCGATAATTTTTTCCGCTTCAGGGATCGCATCCCTCCTGATATTCAAATTCCGCGATATCACAGAATCAAGAGATGAAGCATGAGTGTAATAAACGTTTGAAATATTACCCAATTTATGGAGCGAACTTGCAACAGATCCAAAATCAAGTAAAAGAAATGATGAATCCTTTGACTTTGTCAACTTTGGAACAAGTTCATTTATTTGGTCTAATTTACTTGCAGCCCCTTCATCAATAACAAAAATATCAATACTTGAAAGTTCATCATCGCTAACTTTATAATCCTCAAGCGACATGATCGATCCAATATCTTTTTCTTCTAATGCCTCCTTTATCTCTTCAAAAAATGATTTATCGCCACTCACTAATGCCGACTTACTGTTTAAATCACCAAATATTTTTACGGCTAAATCCGCAGCGGCAGAAAACCTGTCTATAACTCCTGCTCGTAATGAAGTTGAAGAGTAGATACTCCTTAATACAGCTCGGACATCGATATATAATCTCGAAAAAAGAGGACCTAAATTACCCTTTTCTTTTCCTGAATTTATCGCTGATTCGAAACACTTAAAGCCCTTCCTTGTACCGATCTGTTCGCTCGAAAGTCCACAACAAATTCTGAAAATGTCTTGCACGGATTCATGATGACCCGTAATCGGTATGCTCTTCTGAACCTCTCGGTTCAAGGACTTTTCTGAGTCATTTGAGACCCAAAAGTGATACTCGTAATCTTGAAAAATAAAATTAATAGACTCAACGGAATTTTCACTGATCGTTTCTTGAACGGAAGTGAATTCGGTACTATCTGAAGAGTGATATTTAATTCCGGAAATTTTCAATGATTCACTTGTCTATCAAAAGAGGTGAAATGTTTCCATTAGTGTGTTTACAACAAAAAAGGTAAACAAAATTGTTATAAATCCTATCAACGAAAGATTTATTGATAATTTCGCAGTTAATTTTTTCAGCAAATGTATCAGCACGAACATTCCGTAAATCAGCCATGTAATGCCGACTGAAACTATCTTCGGATCGGATATTGATATGTCCGCTTCGGGCACTTGCGATGCGTTAAAAAAACCGAGCGCAATGCCCGCCGTTAAAAATACAAATCCGAAATAGACGGCGAGAATTCCTACTTGCCGTAAATATTGCAACGTAGGAAGTCTATGGTAAACAATATCCAATTCCTGGTTTTTTATTTTTTTAGACAAAAGGAGATACATCACAGCCGTGATGGCTCCGATAGCAAAAGCTGAATAGGATATGATCAGTGATATAACGTGAATCTCGAATATCAGATCCTCTAATAACGGAGAACTGAATCCTTCCGGATTAATGAATATTGAAGCGACAATTTGTAAGAATAAGACGAGAACAAGTACAAAGATACCAAAGGAACGGTCATTCACTCCAAACTCTATCATCATATATATTATTGAAAAGAGCAGAACAAAAGTGGTCATAGTTCCAAAAAGGCTTCCTATAGGATATTTACCTGACGAGTAATACAGCAAAATCAAAAATATAATATGGACCGCGATCGAGCTCAGAAAGGCTATCGTAGGTATTATCGAGAGTTCTTTGAGTATGCCTCGAAAATCCTGTGTATATAGATATAGTGTGACGCCATAGAAGATCGGCAGCGTGATTCTTAGTATTAGTAACGTGTCCATATTATATCTATTTTCCGCTACATAAGATATTTCATTCGTTGCTAATTGTCAAGAAGCACTATTATTCAATATAAAATATATGTTTCACACTGAAACAGGTCTTTTCAGACTGAAAAATAGCCGCTGTATTCTTATGGATCCATAACGTTACAAGAGACAATCTATGTTCTTATATTACATAAGTTTATATTAACCTATATTCTCTTATAAATCATTGGTACAATAGAAATTTTTATATTTATGCCAGCAAATGAATGAATAATAAACCCTTTGATTTCGGCAGTCCTTAATCTTTTATCTCAAATTTAATCAATTTTTTTCATAGCAACAATTATGAGATTGCCACAGAATCATCCTAACGGCAGAATCTTTGCAATGACTGTAAACTTTATCCTCAGTTCTAAGGAGGGGTACGCTGAAAGCGGGGGTGGTTTACTTTTTAGTGCTAATCGACATAACAATAAATTATAGCGAGTCTGCTACTAATTGCGCAATGTCCTTTGTTTTCATATTTTCGCTAACGCCTGTCTCGTTAATTCCGTCACGGATCATCGTCTTACAGAAAGGACATGCCGTAGCGACTGTATCGACATTAATGGAGCTTGCTTCCCTAACTCGTTCCTGATTTACTTTCGGCATCGACTCCTCCAGCCACATCCTGCCGCCCCCTGCGCCGCAGCAGAAACCATTTTCACGTGAACGGGGCATCTCGGTAAGATTAACGCCGGGAATAGCGGAGAGCGCCTCTCTTGGACTGTCATATACTCCATTATGCCTGCCCATATAACAGGAATCATGATAAGTCAGATCCGATTTCAGTTCAGTTTTCGGTTTTATCCTGCCATCTTTGATCAGCTCGGCGATAAATTCGGTGTGATGCATTACCTCATAGTTTCCTGCTAATTGAGGGTATTCATTTTTTATTGTGTTAAAGCAATGAGGACATTGTGTAAGGATCTTCTTCACGCCGTATTTTTCAAAAGTCTCTATATTCTGCGCCGCTAAGACTTGAAAGAGGTATTCATTGCCGAGTCTGCGCGCAGCATCGCCCGTACAAGTCTCCTCCTTACCTAATATGGCGAACTTCACTCCTGCTTCTCTCAGTATCTTTACCACCGATTCAGATACCGGTTTGTTCGCGTCGTCCAACGCACCTGCGCAGCCCACCCAATAGAGCACATCTATATCTCCGGGTGAATCATACATCCTCGGCAGATCTAATCCTTCTGCCCATTCCTCTCTTTGCGAGGCTGCAATTCCCCATGGATTACCATGCGTTTCCAAATTTCTGAATGTATTGTTCAACTCCGGCGGGAAGCTGCTTTTTTCGAGTACGAGATGTCTTCTCATACCCACAAACCTGTCGATAAAATCAATAAACAGCGGGCACGCCTCCTCGCACGCCTTACACATCGTACAAGCCCAGATGGTCTCTTCGGCAATCACATCTCCCACGAGGGACGGACCGCTCCACTCCTCTTCACCTGATGAATTCAGGAACGGCAACTTTTCGTTTAGATGGTCACGCATCTGCTCATTGACCAACTTCGGTGAGAGCGGTTTCTGCGTGGCGTACGCAGGGCACGCATCCTGACACCGACCACACTCGGTGCACGAGTAAACATCAAGCAGGTCTTTCCAACTGAACTGCTCTATTTGAGAAACGCCGTAATTTTCCGCATTCTCGATGTCGAGCATTGGAAGCGCTCCGTAATTCAACGTTCGGAAATAAACACTGAAAAGAGATGTAATTACATGGAAATGTTTTGATATTGGGAGGTACGCCAAGAAAAAAGTAAGAGAGATTAGATGAAGCCACCATGAAACTGTGAAGAGGGAATTAACTGCTTCTGTGCCCATAATGCTGAACAGACCTGCTAAGCTATTACCCAATGGAGACGAATCTCCGACAGTTGCTTCAGCTCCACGAATTAGAATATCTGTTAACATCAAACTGCCGATCAATCCGAGGATCAACGCAGCATCCCAAGAATTGGTCACACGTTTTGGTTTTATTATCGCTCTTCTGATCCCTGCCCATATCACCATCAGTAAAACACCTACCTCAAACAGATCCACAAACGGAAGATATACACTATCCAAGAATTTACCCGGACCAAATAAAGGCAGACTCCAATTTTCCACAAACCCTCTTCCTATAAAATGAATTGAATTGATCGTTACCGCGAGAAATCCCCAGAAAATCACCGCATGCATTATCCCGGCACCGATATATTTTGGATTCAGTATTCTACCTTGCCCTATAAAGAAACGTAATAGACCGGATAACCTTTCTTTGACATTACTGAACCTGTCAATCGGCACTGCAGCTCGTAATACCTGAAATCGTCTTATCATAAAAATTGTAAATGCGCTGAAGGTTACAAAAAGGATCAGCGCGAATATCAATGTTGAGATAACGCTGTCTGTGGGATGCAACATCGCCTCCAATACTATTATATTAGATTAAAAATAACTCCATAATCTATCGAACAACGGCAATTATTACAAGGATTACTAAAGAAGCAGGTTAGATTTCTATACTTCCGCTATAAATTTTTCCGTAACTTCTTTGGTGTTTTCAACACTCAATTTTCTGAAAAGAAATTCAAATGTTTCTTGCAAATCATTGAATATAGCCTCTTTGACAGCCGGATCAAGTTCCCAAAATTCCCGCTTGAAAGGTCCGAATCCCTTCTTACGCATTTTGTAATAAAATTGCTGATCCGTCCACTCTTCTTTCCGTTCATCGCCATTTACTTCACTAAGGTGCGCATAAATTTTGTCACGAAATTCTTCCGGCAGTGCGGGATGATCAAAGATCTGGTTTTGAAATTCTGTAGCTAAATGTATCTCTGAAGCCCCTACTTCCGGGAACCTGTTAAAAACCTCCTTAGGAAGCGTAGAAGCGCCATGCTGAACTGCCCCGCTCATCCCATACTTTTTACGGGCTGTAGTAGATAAAACTTCTAAAGTATCAAGGTCAAGAGTCACATCCGCGATACTCCCATCAGGAAGAACAACTCCGCCATGCGAGGTACCCGTTTGGACGCTTATCTTGCTAATCCCCTTGAGTCCTGCGGTCAATGACTTATTGTAACCCTCCATGAAAGCTTCAAGTTCTTCAGGTGTGCTGTTTTTCTTGCCTACTTCTCCTATCTCTCCGCCGACTGATATAGTGACGTTGTGTGGTTCCACCTTCCTTATGAATTCAGTGAGAATTACGCAGTTTTGATAATTCTCCCGCTGCTGTTCCTCGAGCCCGTCTTTGTCAAGATCCACTAATGTTGATGAATCCACGTCAATGTTATAAAATTCCGCCTCGACAGCTTCATAGATCAAATTTTTCAACTCTCCCAATTCGGCTGCAGGGTCGCTTTTATATGCGGCGGGTTTGATCTGGAAATGATCCCCTTGTATGAATATTGGTCCTTTATATCCTGCATTAACGGCGCCTGCGCAGATCATAGCGGAAAATTCCGAAGGGCGTTGATTGGTGTATCCAATTTCTGAACGCGCAATCTCAAATATGAAAGGTCCGACATTCAGTTTCATAGCAGCCTTAAAAACGGTTTCTGCAAAGATGTGGGTCATACCTCTGACATTTATCGCCGGAACGGTAAAACCTCCTGCTTCACCTCTTCCCATCGCCTCATAAATGGATTGTATGGAAGCAGGGAAGGCGCCTAAATCTTTTGATATCGAGCGAATAAGCGCCTGACAAAGTTCTCTTACTGCCGATTCTTTATGGAATAACGCCGTTTCGATAATATCCTCAAATACGCTTGATTTCAATTTAGCTTCATCGATCACCTTAGGTGTAAGGTCATCGGCTAAATCTACAATCCCTCCAATTGAGACTTTTAACTCCATCACATTATTATAGATCATTATATTTCAGTCCCGTTATTTTAAATTGCTCAGGTAATTCTCATCAAACCCGAACGATACTCCCTTGACTGAAACGACTACTGGTCGTTTTATCAAATTCGGGTCAACAAGCATTGTCTTTAGTAATACCGACTTGGAAGGCAGTTCTTTTCCAAAACCTTTTTCTCTGTATACTTTACTTCGGGAGTTTAGAAAACCTTTTATATTATCGCTCTTTACGTGTTCCTTTAGAATTTCTAATGAAGGAGGCGAAGATATGATATCAATTTGTTCAATTTCCAAGTTGTGTTCATTGAACCACTCGAGTACTTTTTGAGTAGTCCTGCAAGTCGATTTACCGTAGACTTGGATTTTGTTCAATCTGTGGCCGTCCAAATTTATACAACAATGTAACCGGCGCCCCCAATTAGAATCCACGCTCAGAAAAAAGTGGAATTGGTCGGGCATACATCGCCCAAATTATATGATGCAGTTTATCCTAAATTATGCAAAATATTCGGCATTGGTGGCAGTGAATTTCTCCCATTCTGCCGGCAAATCCGCTTCATCAAAAATAGCATCTACCGGACAAGGATCCACGCACGCTCCGCAATCTATACATTCATCCGGATCTATGTAAAGCATTGTTGCCTCTTCGAATTCCGGTTCATCCTTCGTAGGGTGAATGCAGTCCACAGGGCACGAATCAACACATGCTGCATCTTTTTCATCGATACAGGGCTCTGCAATTACATATGTCATTTTTTTCCTCCGTTCTCTAAATAAAAGCGTTTTTTTACCAAAACATCACCAAAATCGGGTAAATTTAAAACCAAGAATTGCACAAAGCAAGATTTTTTAATACGGCGCGAAAAATAGATGTGATCAGAAGTCATAATATAGCTCTCACTCCTCTAACTTTGCCAATGACTGCTTCAAAGTATCCCATCCGAGAAGAGCGCATTTGATGCGCGCGGGAAATTGTTTGACGCCTTGTAAGACCTCAAGTTCACCCATATCGATCTCGCTATCTTCTTCTCCCTTCATCATGGCTCGAAAGTTCTCTATCAATTCCTTCACTTCGCTTGTCGCTAATCCTTTTATTTTTTCTGTCATCATGGAGATCGATGCTTGACTTATGGAGCAGCCGTCTCCCTGAAATTTTACATCCGTTATTTTTTCACCGTCCGTTTTCAGGTGCAGCGTGACAACATCTCCGCATAATGGATTATGACCATCGAATTTAATAGTAGGAGATTCGAGCTCTCCACGATTTCTTGGATTTTTATAATGGTCTAATATTACTTCTCTGTAAAGTAGATCTAAACTCAATTGAACATCTCTTTTATTTTTCCAAGCGATTCGACGAATACATCCACTTCAGCTTCCGTGTTATACAGATAAAAGCTGGCTCGACTGGTTGAACTTACGTTTAACCATTTCATCAACGGTTGAGCACAATGATGGCCGGCTCTTACCGCAATCCCATCTCCATCAAGCAATTGCGCAACATCATGTGGATGAGCATTACCGATGTTAAATGAGATAATCCCTGCTCGATTCTTTAAAGGACCATAAACTTCTACATCTCCTAATTTTTCCAATTCACCTAAGGCATATTTTGCCAAACTCGATTCATGATCATGAATGGTGTCCATCCCTACCTCTGTCAGATAGTCTATTGCCGCTCCAAAACCTATCGCTTCGATATAGTTCGGCGTTCCCGCTTCAAATTTATGTGGAGGCTCTTTATAAGATGATTCGTGCAATCCCACTTCCAATATCATCTCTCCGCCCCCGAGAAACGGATCCATCTCCTCCAATAATTCCATTTTAGAATACAAGATGCCCACGCCCGTTGGTCCAAGCATCTTATGCGCGGAACAGACAAAGAAATCACAGTCAATGTCAGCGAAATCAATTTTGTGGTGTGGAGCAGCTTGAGCTCCATCCAATAGTACAAGAACATTTTCGGAGTGAGAGATTTTAATTATCTCTTTAACCGGATTTACATTTCCCAAAACGTTCGAAGCATGTGATACTGCAACCAACTTTGTCCTGTTATCTGAAACGAGCTCTCGCAAGCTCTCTAAATTCAATGAAGCATCCTCGTTCAACTCGATAAACTTCAACTCTACTCCGATATTTTTCGCAAGCAGCTGCCAGGGGATCAGATTACTGTGGTGCTCCATTTCCGAAAGGATTATAACGTCTCCCTCTTCCATGAACTTCCTCCCCCATGCATGAGCCACAAGATTTATCGACTCGGTTGTTCCTTTAGTGAAAATAATTTCCTCAGGTTGTGACGCGTTAAAAAAGTTTGCGATCTTGACCCTTGCGTTCTCGTAGCCTTCTGTTGATTTTTCACTAAGCAAGTGAATACCGCGATGAACATTAGCATTATAGTTAAACATATATTCATTCATGAGTTCTATAACAGAGTTGGGTTTTTGCGTGGTGGCGGCGTTATCGAGATAGACCAGCGGCTTATCATGCACCTTTGTTGAAAGTATGGGAAAATCTTTGCGGATGGTCTCTACGTCGAAGAAACTCAATTATCATTCCTCATCTGCTATCAAATAGATAGTATCATCCTCTATTTCGACCGGGTATGTTTCAACAGGAATTACGGCAGGCATTTGAACTGCCGTTCCCGTAGTCACATCAAATTTTGCCCCATGTCTCGGGCATGTAATAATACTTCCCTCAAGTACTCCCTGGTCTAATGGCGCGCCGTCATGAGTACATACATCGTTAATGGCATAAAATGTACCGTTGACATTACATACGGCTATTCTTTTTTCACCCACTTGAAAAGAACGGGCGTTCCCCGGTTCTATTTCGCTGGTTCCTCCGATCGATTCACGAGACATTCAAGCTCCTAATTTTTTATCAATGAATTGATAAATATGCTCTCTGAGAATCTCAGAATCAATAGATTTCAATACGGGTGCGAAAAAACCGTTTATGATTAATTTTTCTGCAGCTGATTTCGTCAGACCACGGCTCATCAAATAGAAAATTTCATCTTTATCAAGATTCCCCACCGTTGCTCCATGGCTTGCTTTAACATCATTTGCATTTATTTCTAACGTGGGAACGGAGTCTGCTCTTGCATCGTCGCTTAGCAGAATATTATTGTTGGTAAGATACGAATCCGTTTGCTGCGCTTCTTCTGATATCTTTATCAAACCTCTGAACACAGAGCGGGACTTCCCTGTTAGAACACCTTTGTAAAGGAGGTCTGCTGTTGTATTAGGAGCCTCATGGCTTAGAAGTCCCCAGAAATCATGATGCTGCTTATCACTGGCAAGAAAGAAACCTCTCGTATTCGTTGATGCCCCCTGCCCTATTAGTCTTGTCTCAAAAGAGCTCCGTGTGACTTTCCCGCCGAGCGTACCGACCATCCAATTCATCGAAGCGTCTCTCTCGACTACCGCTTTCCGTGTGGAAATATCCACGACATTGTTTCCCCAATTCTGAAACGTCATATAATTGAGTGAAGCGCCGTCTTTTACCACAACTTCAGCGACGGAAGAGTTCAACGAATCTGTGGAATAATCATCAGACCTGCATTGCTCTATATATGTCACGTGAGCGCCTGCCTCAAGCACTATCAGAGAGTGATGAAATAAAGCTTTGCCGCCGTCTGTCATTAGTATATATGACTTGAACGGCATTTTAATCTCTATGCCTTTCGGAACATAAAGGAATATACCACCGTTCCACAGCGCCGCATTTAGTGAACTGAATTTACCCTCGCCTACCGGAACAACTTTTTCCATAAAGTGTTTCTGCACCAATTCGGGGTGATTCCGTACCGCATCCGCCATGCTGCAAAATATCACTCCCTTTTCTGTCAACTCTTCGTCCACGTCAGTGAAAGTGACTTGTGAGTCATGCTGAATAAGCAATCCCGGTTTGCACATTCCACCGTTCTCTTCAAGGTGAATAGCTTCGTCCGAAATCAATTTTATTGCCTCATCGGGAAATGATTCAAATTTTTCTACAGCAGAAAATTTTGACTTTTCAAGTGTTTTCACATTCTTGATATTCAGAGTTGATAAATCAGTATATTTCCACATCTCATCGCGTTGAGTAGGCATCGGTAGGTTTTCGTAAGCTTCCCATGCCGTATTGCGTTTTTCTTTGATCCAATCCGGGCTTTCAGAGTCGCTTGAAATGCGTTCTACATCTTCCCATCCGAACCCTAACAGTTCTGTCATCTACACTATTCCTTTAAATCTTCTATATAATTATAGTTGTTATCCTACCGAACCTTCCATCTGAAGTTCAATCAGTCTATTCATCTCGACCGCATATTCCAACGGCAGTAATTTTGTAAATGGCTCTATAAAACCATTTATGATCATATTCCGCGCTTCGTCTTCAGGAATGCCTCTCTGCTGAAGATAGAATATCTGCTCATCGGAGAGTTTAGAAACTGTCGCTTCATGCTCTATCGCAGCGGTGGGATCTTCGATCTCGATATACGGATAAGTGTCGGTTGCGGACGCTTCGTCAAGCAACAATGCATCGCAGTTGACGTTGCTTTTGCATCCCTCCATACCCTCATGTATCTTCACGAGTCCACGATATGTTGACCTGCCCTTTCCCTTACTGATAGATTTAGAAATAATCTTCGATGTAGTATAGGGCGCCAAATGCACAACCTTCGAACCCACATCCTGATGCTGACCGGTGTTGGCAAATGCGATGGAAATTACATCCGCCTTGGCGCCGCGTTCCATCAGAAAAACCGATGGATATTTCATCGTTACCTTACTGCCAAGATTAGCGTCTATCCATTCCATTGTTGCGTTCTCATATGCTTGAGCTCGTTTTGTGACGAGATTATAAACATTGCCGGACCAGTTTTGGAGTGTAGTATATCTTACGCGTGAATCCTTCTTGCATATGATCTCCACTACCGCCGAATGCAGTGAATTAGTTGTATACGTAGGAGCCGTGCAACCTTCAATATATTGCACGTTAGAGCCTTCATCCGCAATTATCATCGTGCGTTCAAACTGACCCATATTCTGAGTATTGATGCGGAAATACGCCTGCAACGGTAAGCCGACTTTAACACCCTTCGGAATATAGAGGAAACTTCCTCCGCTCCAAACTGCTGTGTTAAGAGCAGCAAGCTTGTTATCCGCGGCGGGAACCACCGAACCAAAATATTTCTTTACGAGCTTTTCGTGTTCCCTTAGAGCGGTGTCCGTATCTACGAATATAACGCCTTGCTTCTCCCACTCACCCTGAAGCGCTCCATATACTGATTCGCTGTCATATTGGGCTTCCGCTCCCGCAAGGAACTTCCGTTCCGATTCAGGTATGCCGAGTTTTTCGAACGTCTCTTTGATTTCAGCAGGCACATCATCCCAATCTGTCATCTTCTTGTCCGACGCGCGAACGAAATAGATAATATCGTCGAAGTCAATTTCTGAAAGGTCTGCTCCCCATTCAGGCATCGGTTTTTCCAAGAATATTTCATATGCTTTCAGTCGGAGATCCGTCATCCAGCCGGGCTCGCTCTTTATATTGGATATATCTTCAACGGTTTTCCGGCTCAACCCTTTATCAAATATTATCTCCGGTTTGACATCGTCTGAAAAGCCGTATTTATATTCTTCTGTACCTATATCTGTTGTTGGTAATGACATTAGTCACTGTCCTTTCCCGATTCGCCGTACTTTTCTTTAAGCCAATCGTAACCTTTTTCTTCTAATTTCTCGGCGAGTTCACCTCCGCCGGTTTCAACTATTCTTCCTTCTATCATAACATGAACAAAATCAGGTTTGATGTAACGCAATATCCTCTGATAGTGCGTGATGACCAAAACGGACGAGTCTTCAGGGAGGAGTTCGTTGACCCCTTTTGCGACAATTTGAAGCGCGTCGATATCGAGACCTGAATCAGTCTCGTCAAGTACCGCCAACTTCGGCTGAAGAACAGCCATCTGTAGGATTTCGTTACGCTTCTTCTCACCGCCCGAAAATCCTTCATTAAGATATCTGCCAGAGAATGATTCGTCTATTTTCAAGAAGTCCATCTTCTCCTTGAGCAGATTTCGGAACTCCCAAATGCTCAGTTCTTCCTTTTTGATCGTGTTATATGCCACCCGTAAAAAATTATCAACGGTCACTCCCGGAACTTCCGAAGGGTATTGAAACGCAAGAAACAATCCCTTCCTCGCCCGCTCATCAGGAGACATTTCAAGAACATTCTCTCCCTCCATGGTCACGGAACCGCTCGTTACTTCGTAACTGCTTTTTCCCGCTAATGCGTATGCCAATGTGCTCTTGCCGGTACCGTTAGGTCCCATTATCGCATGAACCTCACCCGGACCCATTTTCAGATCGACTCCTTTGAGGATCTCTTTGTCACCAATTTTTACTTTAAGGTCCTCTACTGTCAAGAGACCGTTTTTTTCTGTCATATTATTGCTTTGTTCCTTTCTTATTCCGCAGAGTTTATGTTAGTCCTAAAATCTTTTCCGCATTATAATCAAATTTCGGAAATGTTCCAAAGTTTTTGTCAGAATCGGGGTTGTCAAGAAGAAACCGTACATTTTTCAGCCACTCTTTAAGAGATAAAAGCATCTCAGGGAGGTTAATACCCACCTCGACTGCAGCGTAATCCGATAGTTTCCGATTAGCCTTTTCGAGCTGACGATACGCACCAACGTAATTTGAATCTCTAAGATGATAGAAACCGACCGCTACATGTATCAAACCCTGCAGGAATCGCCTCAAATCTCCCCCTTTATCCATCCAGATATCTTCTATAGTTTCGTGGCAGGCAAAGTATTTGCCGCTGTTGTGCTCTTCAAGTCCTTTTATCAGTTCCCGACGCTCATTTTCTGTCAAAATTTCTAACAATTTATTTCTTTTAAGTCAGTATTATTACATAACTTATCTAATTACGACAACTTTTGTCCTAATTAATATACTTTGCCTGTGTCTAATTGGCAAGAGAAATAACTGATAATATTATTTAGCGAGTTCTATGGCGTTAGTCCCGCACTCAAATATACTTCTCTTCTTCCAAAAGAGGGGATTCGAAAAATTCCCTTCTATTAACCAGTCCGATTTTGGTTTGGCCTGTCCGACTCTTGCCAGGCGGGCGGGGAGGGAACTCACTCTGTCATTGCCCGCCAGACATAAGTCGGGCTGGCGAATCCTGATTTATCAGGTCGTGGCAGCCGAAGACAGGCGTAAGCCAATCTCAAAATTAAATTTAGAACGGATAGCTCCTGACACACCCCGTCTATGATAATCTTCGATTATCAAATCCTCCGTAGGAGTTCCTTTGAAACATCAACTGTGTTGATGCTGCGTTGACACAGTCAATGCACTCCAAAAGGAAACGAATTGCAAGCATTAATAAGCACCACGAGTTGTGTATTGTTATAAAGAAGGAAACTGAACAATTCCCCTCTAAAAAGAGGGGTGCCCGTAGGGCGGGGTGTGTAAAGACTTATAGACGCGGTCAGAGCAAGCGACAGTCCCACCAACGGCGGTGGCCCTAACCCGCACTAATTCTAACTGGATTAGCAGTCACTTCTTTCTATTTCTCGGTAAAATAAGCTTTATCAGCCTAACGCGAAGACTTATAAATTTTAATAGC
>JADFMS010000030.1 GCA_022563775.1 Fidelibacterota bacterium
TACGCGATGCGGTTGCTGCTATCTCCCCTCCGGTCGTGGAAGTCCATCTCAGCGATATCCAGTCAAGAGAAGAGTTCAGGAAAATCTCGGTAGTAGAACCGGTCGCCGCAAAACAATTCTCGGGTGATGGAATCGGTAGTTATCTGAAAGCGATTGATTTTCTTCTATCTTTATAGAATTATAATCTTCAGTAAAAAAACAGCCGACAGAATATTCTGTCGGCTGTTTTAATTTCTTGCTGATTAGTTGTGATCAGATCAATGAGTTTATTTCAAGAACATCATCTTCTTCGAAATCTCACTACCGTTAACTGTCAAGCGATAGATATAGACACCCGATGCAAGCGAACCCGCATAGAAATCTTTACTATGTGAACCTGCTAACAGCCATTCATCGTACAATACCATGACCTGGCGTCCAACAAGATCATATACGACCAACTTGACATTACCACTTTCTTGAATATCAAACGGAATAGTAGTAACGGGGTTAAATGGATTAGGATAGTTCTGCTTGAGTGAGAAATTCATCGGAAGACTCTTACGCTCATCACTTACTCCGATAGGATTTCTTGTATATCTTGCGATTATGATGTAATCGAAGTCGGCTAAATACATTGTCAAGCCGTCTGCTGACCATGTTGCTCCTCGCGGTGCAAGAAAACCACCTGCTGAGGAATCACCAAGCGAAATACCTACAGTGTCTACGTAAACGTCATTGGCAACGTCATACACAAACCATTTCGAACCGTAGTCTCCTAAGCTGCCGAAGGCGGATTTTATAAGACCTAACCAGAGATTTCCATCCGGACCCCAATCTACAGAACTTGCCCATACGGCTACGTTGGTTATTGTTGAATCACCTTCGGTATCAGGAACATCAGTGAAATTTCCAAGCGTGTCGATTATATCATATTTCAAAACACCCGGTAATGAGCTATTAAAATGCACTATACCGATAGCATTCCAAACAGTTCCATAGTAGATATCTTTTCCGTCAGCGGTTACTTCTAACGATCTGCTAAGCCACGGAATCGTATCAACGGCATTAGCAACAAAATCAAGACCGCTATTGAGAATTACTAACGGATTTCCTGAGCCTACCCTGCCAAGGTAGACCAGACCGTTGGCGTCCACTGCTGCATCGGTGATAGAGCCGGGGGAAACATATTTACCCAAACCGGCACCAGTCTTATAATCGATTTTATATAGCGTGGCGAAAGACGAATAGAGTATGTTTCCGTCGTTATCTATAGCTATACCTCTCGTGCTGCCATTATCAGACACATGCCGTTCGATAGTTTCATTGGTCAAATCCCCGGATTTCTGAATATCTTCAGTTTTTCTCTCATTTAACCGTGCAGCAGCGCCTTCGGTAATGTAAAAGCGCGCCTCCGGCAAAATTTGAAGCGCAGTAGCAGGATAATAATTCGACTTTTCACTTTCAATCGACTTAGCGACTATATTCGCTTTAGCTTCTCCCGCAGCGATTATTATGGCAACGCAATCTTTCTTGTATGTCAGTGTTTCTAATCCTATGGTAATTACCAACCTTCGGCTGGACACTTCTATACCGCCTAAATCGGTGGCTGCCGCCGCCTGAGTTTCATAATTTGTAGGTGTCAAACGAGTGACGGAAAAATGGTCGCTTCCTCTAACATTGAATCCTATATGACCGTCGGGTCCGATGCCTCCAAGGAAAAAGCCTATTCCTCCAAGCTCCCTGATCTTCGCTTCGTACTCTGTACAAAACTGATCCACAAGCTCAATCGAATCTTTTTGAAGCTTTTCAAGTTTAGTTTTTGCATAGTCCGTTCTCAAAGAGAGATCGACAACATCATCAGGAAATATTTCATTTAGAGGAAGTGAATCTGAGGTTGGAATATCGAACGTATTCAGTAAAAGCGATTTATTCGGATCGAGCCCGAACCGTTCGATATAATATTTCGATACGTAATTGTAAAAGCTGTTACGATGCGCAGGATTCATCGGATAGAACTCGTCTATCTGTACAAAATGCAATCCGGACATATCGGGCGTTTCCGCGTGCGAAATTCCCACTTCTTCAAGCTCAGCCCTAACTTTTTCAGATTGCCAATCAGTGAGAAACCGATTTACCTGCTTTATGAAATATTCGGGAGTCTTCCCCGTAGGAAGAGAAATCACTCCCTCGGGATTTTCAATCACCCATTCCAAAAATCGCAATGCTGAAAGTTTTCCCAGATCCGGAAAGTTATCAACCTGAATTACGGAAATTTTTTCAGTCGGTGCATAACACAATTTTCTGCCCGATTTGGCAAGGTAGTGTTCTTCTACTTTAGAACCCAATTTATAAACCCCAAAAAAATTACACATAATAAGAGCTTATTTTTACCGTCAATTCGCTCTCGGAGGGGTAAGTTATGACCTACGGGATTATCTTTCTACATAATATTAAGAATTAGGTGATTTTAATAGTTACGAGAATTTGACGTGCTATTAGGTATTAATCGAAGGACTTGTCATCTAAAAATAGGGCTTTACAAGATCTTTAAAGGTCTGGGCCCTGCTGGACTCGAACCAGTGACCGTCCGATTATGAGACTGCAGGGCGATACATGTAACTTACTGACAATTAGTAAGTTATAGGATTTGGAAAATTACAGTTTCCAGTTATTTCCAGTAAATTCGTCTATGAGTTTGATGAACTGTCATGAAATCAAACCACGGACACATGGATTTTCAGTACTATGTGGTATACTGAGTATCAGGCACTTAGAGGAACCAGTGACCAAATAGAGACCATTTACGTGTCCCAATTTGTCCCGGATTGTCCCGTAATGCCTTTTTGAGACACATTATGCATAGTAAATGAAGCGCTGAATTGCTCTATATCTGTAACACCTTCTATGTTTCAGATTAAGCCTTCATATTGCACTGAAAATCCTGAGGATTTCACAAGTTTTGGTACAGCTTAAAAGTGTGGTATAAGCGGGATTATTAAGACAGTGGAGAGTGTCGGTTTTGAAGATCGCGGCATTCCTCGAAAGCACTGACACAATTTTTCTCCCTGATATGGAATGACGTACAACGCGGTGGCATGCGACTCTTACTCGATTTCAATTACATTTTGTAAAGACACGCCAATTGGATCCTGAACCTCCACTTACCTGAATGCGCTGATATTAACCTACACATTACCTTTTGACTTTATTAATGATACCGATCACTTGCAGATAGTCATCGTTTTTAGGTACAAGAATTCCTTTATCTCCTGCACTTCCCAGATCGATCATAACAAGGCCTTTCACGTCACCGTCAGCAAAGAAGCCGCTTTCCATAAAGCTGACCGGATTGAAGTGTCCTTCTCCATCTCCTTTGAGATATAACCCGATACTTGCGTCATTTCGAGGAGTTTCTACCTCGGTTGAGTATAGGTTTCCGGCTAAAACAATATCTAAATTCCCATCGCTGTTAATGTCTCCTGTTAATATTCCATTCACGGACGAGAGTTGAGCAAGATTGGGTAAAGCGCTTAACCTGAACTTACCACTACCCAGATTTTCAATATAGGAAGTAGCAAATGTTTTTGCTTGGTAGTGAAGCGCGTCGTTTAGGTCATCCGCTCCAAAGACGTCGATCATAGTCGCGGACGCAAAATCCTTATACGATGGGAATTTGCTTTCGATGAAAGGCATTTGCCCCAGAGAACATTCTCGTCCTCTAAGCGGATATAATTCTCCACCAGCGTAGTATCCCAGGACTATGTCGAACGTACCGTTTTGGTCAAAATCGCTATAATAGACTTGAAACGGCTCTATCACTGATGCTTTATATTTGTAATTTAAACCAATGTTCCCTACCACATAATCCGTATCCCCATCGTCATCGAAATCAGCCGACGCTATACTATACCACCAGCCGGTAGAATTTTCCAATCCTGCCTGATTAGTGACATCGGAAAATTTCCCATCGATATTTTCCAACATAAGAATCGGCATCCACTCGCCCACCAGGATGAGGTCCAGCTGCCGGTCATTATTAAAATCAGTCCAAACCGCATCGGTAACTAATCCGGCATACATTACGTCAGCTGCTATTTCCTCTGTTACATCAGTAAATTTTCCTTCGTCATTTCGCAGGATATAACTCCTTGGCGGGGAGGGATAATTACCCGGCACAACTCTTCCTCCGACAAATAGGTCCAAATCACCGTCTCCGTCATAATCTCCCGGCACAACTGAGGAACCGCTGCTAAGCATTTTCGGTAAGAAACCTACGGTTTTTCTAAATCTGCCGCTGCCATCATTCAAATATAGTCTATCCTGCAACTCTGGAGCATCACGTTCATACTCGTTGCCGCCGCTGACTACATAGAGATCCAAGTCACCGTCATTATCGGCATCAAAGAATGCGGCTCCAACATCTTCACTTCTACTGTCCTTTTTCCACACTTGCGATGGAGATTCTCGAAAAGTTCCATCATGCTCTTGCAGATAAATCTTTCCCGCGAAGCCCTTTGCAGCACCTACAAAAAAATCGTCCAAGCCGTCGCCATTCAGATCTCCAACTGAAATGCCGGGACCGAAGTTGGACATCTTATGAGGAAGAAGACTATCCAATTCGAAATCATTGTATTCGTTTTCCTGATGCTTATACGACACGCCTGACTGTTTGGTATGATCGGTGAAAAGCATCGCCCTGTCTTCACCTTTTTCATTAAGAATGGTAGTCGCATCACTCTGTCTGACATTAAGCGTTTGGTCGGCAGAAATGTTTTTAAACTTTTGAACTCTGCCGTCAGACCAGGTGATAATCAGTTCTTCTACCTTCTCATTCCCCCCCAATCCAAAATGAACTCTTCTGCCAACTGAAGATTGATAACCTCTGGTAAGATATTGTTCCTGAACTTGCATCTGGTTGCCGCTATTTATTTCTATTCTGGCACCTATTCCATCAGGATTGTCCTTGCTGCCGGTGAGTTTAACACTTAAATAATGATTTTTATTGATATTTCGGCTGTTATTTCTATAAACAAATGCGTTTTCATCAATATTGTTAACTACGAGATCAAGGTCCCCGTCATTATCAAGGTCTGCAAATGAAGCGCCATTCGAGAAGGAAGGTTGATTTAATCCCCATTCAGAGGTTTTATTTGTGAATGTCAAGTCACCGTTATTTTGATAGATATAGTTTTTAATCTTTTGTGAAGGCATGAGACCAATCAATGATAAATTGTCTTCAAGGTCTTTCCTATGCTTCTTAGTCTGCACCAAGTAATCATTATTGTTGATATCTTTCTTCAGTCCATTGGTCACAAATAAGTCTTTATATCCATCATTGTCCAGATCGACAAATAAAGGTGCCCAGCTCCAGTCAGTATTTGATATGCCCGCAATTTGAGAAACTTCACTAAATATCCCATTACCATTATTCATCTGAAGCGTATTAGACATGTATTGATAATGAAACCCCTCATCAACCGCGTCTTGGAATTGGCTTATATTCATACCGGACATATTAGTTTTTTTGCGATAGTTATCTTCAGCTACCATGTCAAGGACTACTATGTCAAGCCAACCGTCGTTATTATAATCAGCAATGTCGGAACCCATTGAAAAAAGCGAGGTGTGTTTTATCTTTTCTTTGAGTTTTTCAGTAAAGGTTCCATCACCGTTATTAAAGTAGAGATAATCTTGCTCAAGGAAATCATTAGCAACATATATATCAGGTAGTCCATCGTTATTGAGATCACCGATGGAAACCCCGAGTCCAAAACCTATGGGATTTGAGTAGATACCTGCCTCTTTGCTTACCTCAATAAAATTACCTCCATCATTTCTATATAGTTTATCACCTGCGTGCGGATGTCGAACGGATTTTATTTCTTTTACGTAAAAACTCTTGTCTGATTCAATGGCATGATTTAATAAGTACATGTCAAGGTCACCATCAATGTCATAGTCGAAGAAAACTGCCTGCGTAGAATAGCCCTTATCATCCAAACCATATTCAGCTGCTCTATCGGTAAAAGTTAAATCGCCGTTGTTTATGAAAAATTCATTTGCCCTTTGATCTTCTTTGAATGGTCCTGACCGACATACATATATGTCTAAGAAACCGTCAGCATTGATATCTACCATAGTAACACCCGTTGTCCATCCACGCTTACCTTCTAATCCAGCCTTCTCGGTAATATCTTCAAACTGTAAATTTCCCTTATTTAGATATAACTTGTTAGGCACAAGATTTCCCGTAAAATAAATATCAGGCAGATTGTCATTATTGATATCGCCAATTGCAACACCACCTCCATTGTAAAAATAACGATAACTCAAAATATTGATCTCACTGAACTCTGGGAGTCTGTTATTAAAATGGATATTTGTATGTTCAGGGGACAATAATGTTAATAATTTGGATTTTGATACGTCAGTGCCGTTATCACTGGATTTATTCCCGACTTCGGTATCACATCCTATTAGAAATAAAACCGTGGACATTAAAAGGCATAGAGAAAGATTCCCGAATTGATGTCTACGAAAATTCATTTTTACTTGGTCTGTGTTTTTAGTCTCACTGTTCGATTGGTTTTACTTTACTAATTGTAAATATAAGAGGCAAGATAAAGGTATAGTTGTGATCATGAATAAGAGCGTCCGAACCCCCATTTTCTCATAATTCGTCAACTTTATGATGTTCTTCATGGACCTGTGATACCATTCTATCTTACCCTGCGTCATAGGATGATACGGAGTCCCTCTGATGTGTTTAATACCCTGTGTAAAGAGATATTCCCCAAATTCAACCCGGTATATAACAGGAACCGTTATCTGAGAGCAGCTTGGGCCTTTGCATGGTATTCATAATCACTGACACTGGGAATCTCTATTTCATGCCACTCAGACTTTTTTTTAACACACGCTGCTTCAAGCTCTGCCCTAACTTTTTCAGATTGCCAATCTGTGAGAAACCGATTTACCTGCTTTATGAAATATTCGGGAGTCTTCCCCGTAGGAAGAGAAATCACTCCCTCGGGATTTTCAATCACCCATCTCGCAAAAATCGCAACGCTGAAAGTTTTCTCAGATCCGGAAAGTTATCAGTGTTAAGCGTCGAATGAATTCGGACAGATTTGTACTGATTATTTAGATACACTTTTTGTAACTTCTATCAACAAAGAAGGAGTTAGAGATGCCTGATAACAATTATCATGATCCTGAGTCTGTCGTAAGAGAGATAAAAATGAAAACCTTGCAAATATTTGTTTCATTATTACTGATTTTCACTATTTCAACTTGTACAACACGAAAAACGGAAGATAGATCAGTAGAAACTACCCCAATATTTGACCCGCCTTTGGATACGCCTATGCCCGTCAATCCTAAGGTCAAAAAGGGGGAATTTGATAACGGTATCAAATATATAATTCAAACCAATAAAAAACCGGAGAATCGGGCTGAACTTAGGCTCGTAGTTAACGTCGGCTCGGTGCTGGAAGACGATGACCAGCAGGGGCTTGCTCATTTCGCTGAACATATGGCTTTCAATGGAACGGAAAACTTCAAAAAACAGGAGATAGTCGATTATCTCGAGTCTATCGGGATGCGGTTTGGTCCGGATATCAACGCCTATACAAGTTTCGACGAGACAGTATATATGCTGAAAGTTCCTACAGACAACACGGAGATGGTGGAACAGGGATTTCAGATACTCGTAGATTGGGCGAAAGGAGTATCTTTTGAAGATGATGAGATAGATAAAGAGAGAGGCGTTGTTATAGAAGAATGGCGTCTCGGGCAGGGCGCTCAGATGCGTATGTTTAATAAGCAGCTTCCCGTGCTTTTTAAGGATTCACGGTACGCAGAACGCCTCCCTATCGGGAAGAAAGAGATCCTGGAAAACTTTCCTTATGACGCTGTAAAACGCTTTTATAGAGATTGGTATCGACCTGAATTAATGTCCGTTATAGCCGTTGGAGATTTTGATCCTGTATGGATAGAGAGCTTGATAACTGAGCATTTTGAAAATATACCACCAAGCGAAAACGCTAAAACGCGTGAGGTGTACTACGTTCCAAACCATACTGAGACGCTCATAAAAATAGCATCTGACCCGGAGGCGACCGGATCCCGAATATCGATTTTCTACAAACTCGACCTGAAGGAACAAAATTCTCATGGCGCTTATCGGAAAGGTATTATTACAAATCTCTACAACGCCATGCTCAATATCAGACTGAACGAACTGACGACTAAACCGAATGCGCCATTCTTATTCGGATATTCGGCTCAAGGCAGGTTTGTGCGCACTAAGGAAGTTTATCTGCTCGGAGCAGGTGTGGCGGATAACGGCATCGAAAGAGGACTCGAAGCTCTTCTAATCGAAGCGGAACGGGTAGCGAGACATGGATTTATTTCTGCGGAATTAGAAAGGGCGAAGATAAACAGTTTAAAATCAATGGAGAGAGCTTTTAAGGAACGGGACAAGACGAATTCCCGGGTATACGCATCTGAATATATTCGCCATTTTCTCATTGATGAGCCGATACCTGGAATTGAATATGAATTTGAGCTATACAAGCAGTATCTGCCAGGTATAACCGTAGAGGAGGTCAACCGACTCGCCCGGAGTTGGCTGCCGGATGAGAACAGGGTAATTCTCGGAAACCTTCCTGAAAAGGATGGAATTAACAAATTAAATGATGAGAAATTACTTGCCCTCTTTGATGCGGTAGAATCCATGGAGATTGAACCGTATGAGGAGTCTCTACCTGACGTTCCACTAATCGCAGTGATTCCTGAACCTTCAGCAGTGAGATCGGAGAGCCGATTCGAAGCGATTGAAACCGATGAACTTATTCTTGGTAACGGAACCCGGATACTCATGAAAAAGACCGATTTCAAAAATGATCAGATACTTTTCAGGGCGTATAGCAACGGGGGTACATCACTCCTTGCGGACGAAGACGTAGTAGCAGGCAGGTCATCAACGAGTATAGTCGGAGAAAGCGGATACGGTCCTTTCAACAGAATAGAACTCGGAAAAACCCTGGCAGGAAAGCTGGTTAGAGTTTCTCCCTATATCGGTTCCGTTAAAGAGGGAATCTCAGGCTCTTCTACTCCTGAGGATTTGGAAACGATGTTCCAGCTGATTCACTTGATATTCACCGCTCCAAGAAAGGATTCCACCGCATTCTTGGCATATAAAGAACGTATGGAAGGTTTTCTCGCCAATAGGAGTTTAAGTCCAGAATCCGCTTACCGGGATACGATAGGAGCGATAATGTCCCAATACAGTAATCGTTATCGTCCATGGTCTACCGATTTATTGGAAGAACTCGATCTTGATAAATCATATAAAATATTCAGAGATCGTTTTTCTGACATAGACGATTTTACTTTTATTTTCGTTGGCAACTTTGAACCGGAGAATTTAAAGAATTTATGCCGGACTTATCTCGGCAGCTTGCCCTCGCTTAATAGGGGCGAATCCTGGATAGACGACGGCATTGATCCTCCGAAGGGCATCATCAAAAAGAACGTTCTTAAAGGTCAGGAACCTAAAAGCCTTACACAGCTTACATTCGCGGGCGATTTCGACTGGAACAGGATAAATCGCTATGAGTTACAATCTATGATAAGTGTGCTCAAAATCAAACTTAGGGAAGTTCTGCGTGAGGATCTTGGGGGCACATACGGTGTCAGGGTCAGTGCCACAACTCAGGAATACCCTGATGAAGAGTACAGAATGGACATATCCTTCGGCAGCTCACCGGACAGAGTCAAAGAATTGACCGGCGTGGTATTCGAACAGATAGACAGTCTCGTGACATTCGGAACCACCGTAAAATACTTAAACAAAGTCAAGGAAACACAGCGCCGTTCATATGAAGTGAATTTGAAGGAAAACAGTTTTTGGTTGAATGCAATCGAGAAGTACTCATGGCACGAAGAAGAAATGTCGGACATCATTAAATACGATGAGTTGGTGGAATCCTTAACTCTTGAAGCGATTCAGAATGCCGCTAAGAAATATTTCGATATGAACAACTTCGTTCAGGTTTCGCTGTATCCTGAGGATTTTGAATTGTGATTGCATCTTAATGGTGGACTGATAAACCCTTCCCAATACCGACATGATAAATAATTAAAAAGGGCCGACAATCGTCGACTGCCAGCTCTTATACTTAGAAGTAGATTGGATATATAATGGCACAAATCTATCCAGTCTTAGTGACAATTTATTTAGGTAAACCTATCTGACAGGATTCCATATAACTTCTATATTGAACCAAATGGAAATTGATGTAATCTAATAATTTATCCTTCTATACCACCGCGAGCCCTTAGTTCAATGTCCTCCATACTCTTTATACCATTCCTGAGCGACTTAGGTAAATTGTTTCCCCCACCAGCATATACTCCTGTAGTATCCGGAATTTCCCTGATTAAAATAATGTTGTGATATGCCTGATCAGTCGGCCATGGATCAGGCGAATAATAGCTACCATAAGAGGAGAAATCATTTTCCCTTGTCCTGAAAATCTTCATTTCGCTGGAGTTCATATTGATCTCGATGCCCTCATTCGATCCATCTCGATGAAATACATCTATCTTTACCCAACCTGATTTGTATAATTCCATCCGACTCCAACGAATTCCCCATGCACTCCAGCTGTTAACCTTGAATTGTATTTCAGAAAAATCCGGGTTTTCGGTTGGACTGAGAGAATCAGAACATCCTGTCAAAATCATTAGAGTGAGTAAAGTAGCGATATGAAACTTTTTCATTTTGAGCTCAAGAATAATTACCATTTACTATCCAAATAGATACTTTCCAAATTTAGTAAGTTTTACTTAGTGAGGCAAGAGTTTGTTCCCTTTTACTCATTATTTTAAGTACCGACCGGTTAATCGATGCCCGGTATAAACGCCTTAAGAAACATCCTGCCAAGTGGATCACTTAATTCCTAAATTAGACAAATAGATACTCATAATATTACAGGAATGACTCACGATATTACTAACATATTTTCAGCAAAACTCAGGATATAACCGTGGAAATGCAGTGAGTTTTATTTCAATAATACCATCTTCCTCGTTCGGACGAAATCACCTGCTTGGAGTCGGTAAAAGTAGATTCCTGAGACTACGAACTTACTTCACTCCTATCAGGGCTCTTGCGCCCGCTCCCATGCTGCTACAATTTCCCTATTTTCCGTGACCTTTGTTAGAAACGATTCACTGTCTTCTTCGGCCGCTAACTTTTCAGCGCGGCGCGTGAGCTCCTCATAAGCTCTTTCAAGGTAGTCCTTCGCCTTCTCCCGATGCCCGGTGAGCTCAAAAGCCCGCGAAGTGTTCCAGAGAGTGAGGGGATCAACAGCACTTTCCTCAACCGCTGCGATTCCCTTTTCTAATTTGTAAGCCGTTTCCAGTGTTAACTCGTGCTCACCCATTCTGGCTTCACTCAGTGCCAAAGTCGAAAGAGGCGCAAGGAGATAAGTCATCGCGCCCATGCTCTTGAAGATCTCAGCAGACTTCCTCAGATGGTTCGCGGCTACAGAATATTCTCCTCTGGTGAAATGAACCTCACCAATGTACCGCTGACTCCATCCCATCCCCTCCCGGTCGCCTAATCCCTGTGCAATATCTAAGGAGTGCGTTAATTGCTGGAGTGCATTATCATAATAGCCTCGTTTGAAATAGACAATGCCTATGTTGGTCAAGACAATACCTTCCAACTGTCGGTTGCCCAGCCCCTGGAGAATGGCGAGGGAGCGGGAGTATAATTCCAGCGCCTTCTCATACTCACCGAGCTCCAGATCAATGCCTGCAATGTTAATTAAGGTGATACTCTCCTCATGGCGGTTTCCCAATTCCTGGTTTATGATGAGCGCACTGGTGTAATACTGCGCGGCCTTCCTATAGCCGCCGCGCTTTTTGTGGACAATCCCTATGTTACCCAGGCTTGCAGCCTCCCCATTGCGGTAGCCTAACTCCCGCCATATAGCGAGAGATTGGGTGTAGAAGTCTAAGGCGTTATCGTACTCGCCACGGTGTAAGTACACATTCCCTTTACTGATAAAGGCTTTCCCCTCTCCTAAACGATCTCCGATATTGCGGGACGCTTCCAGGGAGCGGGTGAAATATGTGAGGGCCTTTTCATATTCGCCGCGCCGCCACCGGACCGTTCCCATACCTACGAGGGCGGCAGCCTCCCCGGATAGACTTTCCTTCTCTTTTGCCACCGCCAGAGCTTCGTCGAATATGTCTATCGCGCGGTCGTATTCTCCTACTCGCCCGTATGACCGTCCCAGCATGATTCTGGGCAGCAGAAAGCCAGCATCTAACTCAATCGCTTTCTCCAACAGTCCCCTGGCGACCTCTACATCTTCGACCCTCTCGCTATGGGCATAGCGATACTTGCCTTTGAGGTAGAATTCATAGGCATCGGGGTTAACTGTAGGCTTCTTCTGAATTTCCTGGACAGAGGGTATGTCCGGTGCCAGGCCTATGGCCCCGATTATCTCATGAATCATCTTACCCTTTATGGCTGAGGCCTCGCTCAGAGGTTCCTCCCACCTCTCACTCCAGAGGTTTCTGCCGCTGGCCGGCTCTATTAGCTGAGCCGCAAGCCGAAAACGCCCCGGTTCCTTACGAATGCTGCCCGTCAGGACGAAGCGCACGCGCAACTCTTTCGCAATATCTAAAAGAGACTTCTCACTCTCCTTAAATGGAAGAACGTCCTTCATGGAGGGAACACGGATGGCACCTGCCTTTGAGAGGTCTATTATCAAGTCTTCTGTTATGCCGTATGAGAAATACTCGTCCTCCGGTGCACCCAGGTTTCCAAGGTAGAGGACCCCAACTGACGGTACGTCGCCATAGGCAGGCTCCCTTCCACGCAGGACAAGGACATAAATGATGGCAAGCACCGTGACAGCTGCCGCTGACTGAAACCCTCTTCTTACGATAGGTCTTTGTAGAAATCTTCTGCGGACGCTGGGAATAGGAAGTCCCTCGCCTGTCAGGGCGAAAACCTCCACCGGGCGCTGAACGTTTTTGAGTCTTCTTCTCCCTAAGGAAACTGCTACCATCCCAGGCTGATTCTTAATTTCGTCGTAGACCTTCTCCGAAACGCAAATTCCCCGAGGGGGAGCCAGAGGCTCCAACCTTGAGGCTACATTAACTCCATCTCCGTATACCTCATCGCCTTTAACTACTACGTCACCAACATGTATGCCGATTCTTAAATTTATTTCGGGTTCCAATTCAAGGACTTTTTGTATTTCTAATGCAGTATTAACCGCTTCTATAGCACTGTCAAACCTGCAGAAAGTGCCGTCGCCCACATATTGTATTATCTCACCACCGTGTTTCTCGACGAACGGTTTCATATGAGCTCGGTGCCGTTCGATGAGTTCTCTCGCCTTATCCTCATCCTTCTGCATTAAGGCGGTATAACCAACCATATCCGTGAACATGATGGCTGCTAATTTTCTTGTAGGTGTAGCGTCTTTATCCAAGTCCTATCCCAAAGGGATTGTTTTGTTATCTGGTTTTGCTTGCAGCATACTCAGTTGCTTCACTAAGCGCTTGCTTAATATTTTGGTGATGTTGATTGCGACATCCGCACGTATCCTTGGGTCTTCTTCGAACACCGAAGCTAAATATTCAAGATTGATGATCGCAATTTTTACATCAGATTTTGCTCGCACTGTGACTGATCGAACCTTTGAATCAATCAGGGCCATCTCACCGAGCGATTCTCCCTCGCCCCTGATCTTTAGTTCTATTGTTTTTCCAGTCATATTATTTTTTTTCTGTATAGATGTTTCACCATCGATTATAATGCTTAATCCATTAAACGGATCCCCTTCTTCGATGATTAAATCACCTGCCTTAAATTCCATTTCGTAGGCCTTCTCTAAGATTCGGCTATTTCTTCTGACTTAAGACCTATGAAGAGTTGAGATCCAGAAATAATTTCTCTGCCTTTATCTGTAATCGAATCATGACTCCTTGCTGTCAAATGGTCGCTTAAGACCAAAGTGGTCCATATTGAATTAGGGTTAGAGTTGTAACATAATGCGGGAACCTAATATATTCCAGTATTATTCGGGAGAAGTAGCGGGCAATTTATTAATCACTTTTCAAAGTGTGACCAATATGTGCCCTCCTAAAGCTCACAAAAAGACACTAAACAACACGAATCGACACAAAAGGACACTTGGGTAAATCCCCGTATTCAGGGGATAGTAGGAGTGCTATTGGCTCTATCATTCGCTTTTACCAACTTTAAAGCATAGCGGGAAAGTCTGGGAATCGAACCCAGCGGATATGACGTAAAATTAAAGATTTTCCGAATTTATACTTCGAATATGGGCTTGATTTTATCCCTTTTAGGGATGGTTTTGTCGTTTATACTTCGATTTTTATATGAAAGTCGAAGTATAAATTTTGTAATGGGTAAGTCCTTCTTCGAGGTTCTTTTACTATGAAATTCGATTTGGAAACTGATTCCGGATAATTTCCCTCCAGATCTGTGGAAGAATTTGTTTTTACTAATAGGAGTGAATTAGAAAAAACTAAATCTTCATCCAGATGTCCCGGCAGGGTATTCCGTTTTGTGTATTCGCTCTTTTTGTATCCATTTAAGAAGAGTGGGTTCATTGGATTTATCCGCTGAGATAAGGAAAATTTTACGCTCTGCTCTTGTTAAAGAAACTATGAACTTACGGATGTCTTTATTCGTTATCTCACTCCCAATTTTCTTCTCATTGAAAAACTTATCGTCAAAGTGAGTGATAAATACGTAGTCTGCTGAAAGCCCTTTTGCCCTTTCGACAGTCGTGAGCTGGACGTGTAGGTTTTTTAAACCTCGGTTGGCAATCCTTTGAGAAACAGGGGGAAATTCTTTTCTCAGATGACTTTTAACCAAATCTTGAGGATTTAAGTTAACCATTCTTGAAATTTCATCTATCCCATTGTCAGTCATTGAATCTGGTTCATCTCTTAGTTTACGAAGAGATGTTAATATCTTTTTAATCTCTTTTTTCTCCTGAGGATCTATCATATTCATAAAAAGTTCAGCGCCTTCTTCATTGCTCATCTTCAGCACCTTTTGGAATTCTTCAGGCTTGAGCCGAAACTTTGACACCATGCGCCAACCAAGATTACTTTTACTATTATTCTTCTCAAGCAGAATTTTCAATCCATCAATGAGCTTTTGATCTTCTGGAGCCGGATTCTTACCTGTATCAATATTCAGAAACCCCTTATTCATAAGTGCTTTGGCTATATAACGACAATGTTTCCCCCATGGCGAAATGATGAGAACTGAGAACTTTTCTCTTTCAATCTTGGATGCTTTATCTAATTCAATTTCAATAAATGAAGGGATTGCATTATCAAATGTTTTACAATGTATAATTTCTGGATGGAGTAGACTAATTTTATCCTTTTTTTCTTGGTCAAAGTATTGATACCGTTTATCGACTCTATTTTCCAGAAAACCACTTGAACGTGCTCCATTAATTATATCGTTGACTGCTTCCACTATCACACGTGGACATCGTCGACAATAAGGAAGAGTAAAAGCTTCGTATTCACCATCGTTATTATTAAACCTCTCGCGGATATATATCGTACTTGTATCTCTGATATCCTTGTATAAGGCCTGGTCATCGTCTCCAACAAAGATTATAGGACTTTTACGCATAAGTTGGTCGATAAGGGATATCTCCAATCTGTTGAAATCTTGAAATTCATCAATAAGTACTAAGTCATATGTAGGTATCTTATTCTCATGCCTCTCAAAATATTTCAACAATGCAAATATTATATCAGAAAAACCATAGTACTTGCCGCAGTACTTGCCGTAGTAGTCTTTTCTTTTTTTGTAAAACTTTATGAGTTCGTTATCATCGTCTCTGTTATTAAACAATTTTTCAAACTCAATCTCTCCCCCCTCCAAACCTCGATAGTCCTCTTCAATAACCTTGGGAAGATTTGGGGAAATCTTGATATCCTTGTATTTCTTTTCTCCTTTATGTCTGACGTTTCTTAGACATTCTAATGCGAAACCGTGCAGAGTTTTAACTTTTGATAATCCACTGAGTTCTAAGGATAAATCATCAACGAGTGAATTAACAAAAGTTAATGTAAGTGCCCCCTTACTATTTATCATCTTTTCGATCAACATTTTAAATAAGTAGGTTTTTCCCGTGCCGGGTCCTGCAACAACAATCTTCTTTCGTGACTGAGATTCAATGATCTTGTTTAGGTGTCCATCACTATCTCTTACAGCATTGGCATATTTGTCGTCTTTATTCATCTCGTAAATGTAATCATTGGAATAACGAATATTACCATATTATTCTTTACTGCTAAATTCAGGATATAATGGTTTCATAAATGCTTGATTGATATCGTCTGTTACTAAGTCCGCATAAATTTGAGTTATCACAATACTTCGATTATGATATGAAAGTCGAAGTATAGTTTTTCAAAGAATCAATTATCGGATATTTATTGCTGACATCATTTTGAATTTTGATGAGCATAGGAATGGTTAAAAAAGTTTCCATATATTTCCAGTAAACACCCTTAATATGTGTTAATATATGATAATATATGTTAATTGCTCCTCTTTAAATCAAGTGCCTCAAAAACCATATATCCCGATTGATCGTGCTGTCAGGGCAAGCCCTAACTATCACTTATGTAAGTGGGCCCTGCTGGACTCGAACCAGCGACCGTCCGATTATGAGTCTGTAGGGCGATACGTGTAACTTACTGACTGTTAGCAAGTTACAGGATGTGGCGAATTACGGTTTCCGGTTATTTCCAGTAAATTTTACTGCAAATTATTCATAAAGTGAATTCTATTTCAGCAGCACCATCTTCCTCGTCTGGACGAAATCACCTGCTTGGAGTCGGTAGAATCGAATTCAAAAAGACCAGCTAAGCCTTATTGAACAGTATTCTCGTGATTTATTCGCTCAAGGCAGCCCTGGCTTCTGAGCGCACGAAGGCGTAATTGAGGTTACTCTGGTTCCAGTGGGCAACCTTTTCAAACAGCTCTGCCCCCCTTGCTTCATCACCTGCCTCCGACTCTGCAACGGCTAAGAGGTAAAGCGTATAAGGCTCTTCTTGATCCGCTTGACTGAGATGTTCTATAGCCATCGCATACTCGCCCTTCTCGGAATAGATGTATCCCAGGAAATCGTGATAATCCTCTATTTCCTTTGGATCCATCCCCGCTTCGATCTTAGCCTTGAATTCATCTGCCTTCGCCATGGCGACTTCGAAATCCTGACGCTTGGCTGCAATACGCGCCTCATTAAAGAGTGTGGTTTTAGCAAAGTTTTCCTTAGTGGCCGACGATAGATCGGATTCGGTTACGACTCTCATGCATTCCACATTGCTTTGCTCGGCTTTGTCAGGGTTCCTCATCTCAATGTAGATTAAACACTTTGCTGAATGAATGTTCGCCTCCAGATTGGGTAGGCCAGCTTCGACAGCCATCTGTAACCCTTTGTCAGACTCTGCAATTGCCTCCTCATATTTGCCTTCATATAGATATGAGTTACGGACCCGTAGCACATCGATGATTTTTCCTGATGGTGTTGTTTCTATTTTCATAGTTTTGCGATAGGCAGCTCGTCCATCGTCATACTTGTTCATAAACACCAGATTGTCACCGATCTTTCGTTGTGAAATAACAAACGTGCTGTTCAAATCTAGCGCCATCTGGTAATGTTTGATGGCATCTTGGTGTCGTCCCATCTTTGTATAGAGATCAGCCATGGAATCGTGGGGATTGGCTTCATCGGGAATCAGGCGGATATAGTTCTGGAAAGCCTCTTCCGATTGTTCATACTCACCTATCCCGAGGTAGGCGTAGCCTAAAGCATTGTAAACGGGAGTAAAGTCACTGTCGATCTCGATTGCCTTTTGATACTCAGCAATCGCATTATTGTCCTCGTCTCGAGCTGTGTAAACAAAACCCAAGAACAAATGCGCCTGCGTGTCATTGGGAAATTTTTCAATCAGTTGCTCTAATATTTCTATTTGCTTGATGGGATCGTTTTGTGCATTCGCCTGTTGCGCTTCAATAAATAGTCGCTCACCTTCGGATACATTTGGCGCCAGGGCGACGGCATGCTGCAAATGTCGCTGGAAATCCATTGTAGATGGAGCGGTATAAGCCCGGTATAAATGGGCAGTGGCGAACTCTGGATCCTTTTCGATCGCCGCGGAGAAGAGTTCCCTGGCTTCAGAGATTCGTATATTATCGAACTGCGCACGAGCCTGTAGGAAGATTGCGCGTGCCTCCTCCGATTGGGTGGTGAGAGGAACCTCTACCTGTATGGCGACGACGATGGGCTTTTCCTCTTTTGCGCGGCTGGAACACCCTGTTTGAAGGAATGTCGCAATCATTAGTGTAATAATCAAAAAACTTCTCATGATAACCTCCTTATTCTTATGCCTCGTTGATGCGTGTCAGGTGGCTTAAGGATTGACCAGATGGACTTACTGCACCATATACTGTAAAATTGCAATATAAGACCCGCTTCCTGTCATATAGGCCTTTAAGTTTAATCAACTATTTCGCCACCCACTACAGCCCGCCTATTTCTAATGAATAAATTACTAATAGAATAATGTTTAAGGTATACATTTAATTTTGGAATATCAAGATTTTTTAGTAGGACAGCAGCGTGCCCACACAAAGCTCACTAAAAGACATAAAACAACACGAAACTTCACCTAAATTCATTTTCTCTGAAACATCAACTCTCGAATTATTCTCTCTTATTCACCAAACGCTGACCCTTCCCCGGAATCCGTACCAACACTACATCCAATTGAAAATAAAAGTTTGTGTTTTGGCACCGTAAGGGGAGCCAAGAGATAAGTATTTGATATTACTTTACTTAGAGTTAGATGACTCCTACTTCAAATATATCATCTTCCTCGTCTGGACGAAATC